>DAOUJB010000501.1:0-7036 GCA_034423155.1 Anaerolineae bacterium
CCCTGTGGTGGCACATTGGCGACTGTGCCTTCCAGGATTTTCAGCAGCGCCTGCTGGACGCCCTCGCCCGATACATCGCGCGTGATGGACGGATTGCTGTTGGACATGCGCGAAATTTTGTCGATCTCGTCAATATAGATGATGCCGCGTTCGGCGCGCGCGATATTGCCATCGGCCGCCTGGATCAAACGCAGCAGGATATTCTCTACATCTTCGCCCACATAGCCGGCTTCGGTCAACGCGGTGGCATCGGTGATGCACAGCGGCACATCGAGGATGCGCGCCAAAGTCTGCGCGAGCAATGTCTTGCCACAGCCGGTCGGGCCGACCAACAGGATGTTGCTCTTTTCCAGCTCGACATCTTGCGGTTCGTCAGCCGACTGGATGCGCTTGTAATGGTTATAGACGGCCACGCTGAGCACGCGCTTGGCATCGCGCTGGCCGATGACATATTCGTCCAGCCGTTCCAAGATTTGGCGTGGCGACAAATCCAGCTCGTAGTTCTGGTCTTCGGGCGCGTCGGCTTCGGCAGCCGCTTCTTCCGTCAGCAGCTTGTTGCAAACTTCCACACAAAAGTTGCAGATGAAGATCGGCTCGGGGCCAGCGATGAGGCGCTCGACATCTTCGGCGGGTCGAGCGCAGAAGCTGCACTGGTGTCGCACTTGCGAAAAGCTCACCTCAGCCCCCGTCGGTCAGGCGTTCGTTGTCCAGCAGCACTTCGTCGACCAAGCCGAAGTCGGCGGCTTCCTGCGCGGTCATATACACATCGCGATCGGTCACCCGTTCAACTTCTTCGGCAGTCTTGCCGGTATGGTTGACAAAAATGTCAATGATGCGCTTCTTCAAGCGTACGATCTCTTCCGCCTGGATGACGATGTCAGAGGCTTGTCCCTGCGCCCCGCCCAGCGGCTGGTGCATGTGCACGGTCGCATTGGGCAGCGCCACTCGCAAGCCGGGTTCGCCAGCAGTCAGGATGACTGTGCCAAAGCTGGCGGTGATGCCAACAGCCACGGTGCCCACGGGCGAGGTGATCTGCTGCATGGTGTCATAGATCGCCAAGCCAGAATAAACGACGCCGCCCGGCGAATTGATATAGATCTGGATGCGGCGCTTGGGTCCTTCGCGCTCCAGGAAAAGCAACTGCGCCACAATGAGGTTGGCGATATGGTCGTTGATGCCCGACCCCAACATAATGATGCGTTCTTTCAACAGCAGCGAGAAAATGTCGTAGGCGCGCTCACCGCGGCTGCCTTGCTCGATCACCATGGGAATGACATTGTGAATGTTGTTCATAGTGTCCCGCACACCTCTCCGTGTTGTGTGGCTGATCGCTTTATGACTCAATTGCAGCAACTTGATCTTCTGCTTCTGGAGCGTCTATCTGCGCGCCAGATTCGGCATCTTCACTAACATCTTCCAGAGCCGCCTGGTTGATCTCGCGCTCTTGGATGGCTCGCTGCAGGTCGGCAGCGGCTTCGGCGCGTTTGGCTTCGACAGCGCCTGCCATATCTTCGCCGCGGCCCAAGGCCACCAGCTTCGATGTCATGTGCAACATTTCCACCTGCTCGCGAAAATAATTGCGCATGACATTGTTTTGGTTGATGTCGGGGTTTTCGTTGGCGAAAGGCGCGGCGAAAGTCTCGAAGCGCACATCAACATCTTCGTCTCGGACATCTGCGCCCAGCTCATCGCGCAGTTTGCTCATGGCCAGGCTGTGTTCGACACGCAACACCGCCTCCTCACGGAAGCGCTCGCGCAAGTCGGCGTCGCTTCCGCCGGAGAAGCGCATGAAATCAGCGAAGGACACGCCCTGTTGCTCAATTCTGCCCTTGAATTCGTCTACCTGGCGGTCCATCTGATACTCCACCGCCACTTCTGGATAGTGAATATCTGCGCCTTCTACAATCTTGGTCATGACCTGTTCGCTATACGCGCTGTCAGTGCGCTGCCTCGCATCGCGCTCCAGTTCTTCTCGCAGCTCAATGCGCAATGCCGCCAGGTCGCTTGCAGCGGAGCGGCGGAGGCTGTTTACCTCGCGCACAAACTCATCGTCCATGTCGGGTATCGCAATGGCTTCAATGCGATTGATGGTGACGACAAATTCGACGAGGCGTCCGGCGATGGTTGGATCGGCATCGTCCTCGGGGATAGTCAATTCAAACACGACATCATCGCCCAGACCAGCATCGACGAGATTCTCGACAAAGCCGTCCATAAACGGGTCTTCGTTGGGATCGAGGATGACGGGCGTATCTTTTTCGGAGACGAAGACCTCGCCCTTCATTGGCGCAGTGGCCACTGGCGCGTCATGCTCAGAGTCTTCGGCATCCGCGTCGTCATCTTCAGGATCGTCGCCATCCAAGAATTCGCTGTCGACATCGATATACACCCGGTTTCCCAGCTGCGTCGTTTCGACCTCGTCATCGAGCACTGTCGTGAGTTGCAGTTGAAACTGACGCAGGCGCGCATCGACAGCGGATTCGTCGATTGTCGGCGCTTCGTAATCCACCCGAACATCTAGGTAATCTCGCAAGTCCACCACGGGTTTCATCGGCAGGGTATAGATGAAGGTAGGCGGCTCGAGCTTGACATCTTCCAGGTCGCCCTGTCCGTAGGGCTCCACCTTGGAATCTTCCAGCGCCTGGCGATAGATATCTTGGGTCAGGCTGTCCACAGCTTCTTCGATGATGGTGGCTTCGCCGACGGTTTGCGCCACCCGCGAATAGGGCGCTTTGCCTTTGCGAAAGCCACGAATATTCACTTGACGCGAGATTTTACGGGCGGCTTTGCGCTTGGCGCTATCAAACTGCGCCGGTTCGATCTCGACCGTCAGGCGAGCTTTGTGATTGTCGATGCGTTCGATTTGCAGGTTCAAGATGTCGTTCCTCTAGCTTGCGATAGCGATTGTATCCGCGCCACGGCGGGCGGCGCATTAGCAATTGATTAGAGATTGCCAGACAAGGTTTTGCGCTGGTCTGTTTTCAATGAGTGAGGAAGGAGGGACTCGAACCCTCACCTCGTAAAGAGACATGATCCTAAGTCATGCGCGTCTGCCAATTCCGCCACTCCCTCACGGGCGAACAATGCCCGCACAGCATAGCGCGCAGGCGGCGCTCATTCAAGGGTGGACGGCTTGAGCAGCTCGACGCTGGCTACATCGGTCAGATCGCTGCTGCGCACCTGGTTCAAGATGCTATTGACGATCAACGATGCAAAGCGAAACAGCGCTTGCATCTGGGCGATGCGGTCGAGATACAGGCGTGCCAGGATCTGCTGGTCGGCGGGAAGATCGGCTATGGAATCGGAGATGCGCTGGCGGTTTTCTTCCATGACCGAAAGGGCGCGCTCCATATCGCGCATTTCTCGTCCGCTCATAATCGTGGTGAATATCTGCCAAAAATCGGTTTCAGCCTGGTAATACTTGCGCCGCCCGCTGCCACCACGCACCCATACCTGCCGCACCATGCCCATATGCTCGAGCGAGCGCATATTGGTGCTGACACTGGCTTTGGAGATGTCCAGCCGCGACATCATGTCGTCCAGCGAAAGCGGCTCTGCGCTCAGCAGAAGCGCGCCATAGAGCTGCCCGAGCACCTTGTTGAAGCCAAAGTAATCCGCCAACTGTCCCAGGCCATCCAGCATGCTGTCGTGCACGATCTGCAATTCGTCGGCCAATTGACGGTTGGCACCGGAGCGATTTTCGTTGCTGCTGGTGCTTGAAGTCATGTCGAGATTCACGCTGACTGCGTCGCCTTTTCCCCATTAGTCTAGCACTGAGCTTGCCCAGCTTCAAGATGGCAGCGCTAGCGAAACGCGGCTGGCAATGGTAAACTTCGCTTTGCAACAGGTTTTCCCAGCGTTGCGGGGTGAGTTTTCTCATGTCGAACAGGTCTTCCGACGACATACCGGATATCGTGATCGGACGACTGCCCTTGTATCTGCGCGCCCTGCGGCGATTTCAAAACGATAACCAGTTGGTGACATCATCGCACGAATTGGGGGAAAGGCTGGAAATCAGCTCTGCCCAAATTCGCAAAGATTTGTCACATTTTGGCGGCTTTGGCAAGCAGGGCACAGGCTATAAGGTCGAATTTTTGATTGAGCGGCTGGAAGCAGTCTTGCATGTCAACAGAGAGTGGCTGGTGGCGGTGGTCGGCGCGGGCAATCTGGGCAGCGCGATCTCCCATTATCGCGGTTTCCAGGATCGTGGTTTTCGCATCGCGCATTTGTTTGACATCAGCCCGGCAAAAATCGGGGTGCGCCTGGGCGACTTTGTCGTTAGGTCGATCGATTGTATGGAAGCGACAATCCGCAGCGAGCACATCAGAATCGCCATGCTGGCAGTGCCTGCCGAAAATGCGCAGACAGTCGCCGATCAACTGGTGGCGGCCGGCATCAAAGCCATCTTGAATTATGCGCCGATCAATATCAATGTGCCCGACCAGGTGCAGATCCAATACATCGACCCGGTCACGCACTTGCAACGCATGACCTATTACCTGGACGATTGAACAAACTGCCGACCGGCAAGCCTCAAAACGGATTGGCTTGTTCCAGCCGCCGCATGATGGCCGGGTCTTCCAACGCGCGACCGCAACCTACCACCACATTCAGCTGCGGATTGTCGGCTCGATAAACTGGCACGCCGGTCGATTTCGTCAAGTAACTATCGATTCCGCGCAGCAATGCGCCGCCGCCACTGAGCACGATGCCGCGATCGATGATATCCGATGACAGCTCTGGCGGAGTCGTGGCCAGCACGGCTTTGACAACAGCCGATATCTGGCCGAGCGGATCGGAGAGTGCCTCGACAACTTCGCCCGTGGTGACGCGCACCGTACGCGGCAAGCCCGATACATTGTCGCGTCCCTGGATTTCCATGCTCAATTCTTCGGGCTGGTCGATCGCCGCGCCGATTTGAATCTTGATCGACTCGGCTGTGGGCTGCCCGATCGTCAAGCCATATTTGCGGCGCACATAATTGATGATGCCTTCGTCCAGCCGCAGACCGCCGACACGTCCGCTTTCGGCGCGCACGATATTGTTCATCGTCAGCACAGCCGCTTCGGTGATGCCGCCGCCGATGTTGATGACCATGCCACCAGCCGGCGTGCCGACAGGCAAACCCGCGCCCAAAGCCGAAGCCAGCGGCTCCCACATCAACTGCACTTCGCGCGCGCCCGCCTGCAGAATCGCTTCTCGCACCGCCCGCTTTTCTACGCTGGTCGCGCCGAATGGCACAGAAACCATGACCGACGGTCGGAAGAGGCGGATGCGCCCGGCGATGCGCCCGAAGAAATATTCGAGCATGGCTTCGGTCACTTCGTAGTCGGCGATGACGCCATTTTGCAGGGGACGCATGACCTGGATATCTTCGTCATCGACGCGCCCCAGCATTTCGCGCGCTGGCTGCCCAAAGTCGACGATGCGCTCTTCTTCTGCCAGCAGCGCCACCAGCGAAGGCTCTTGCAAGACGATGCGTCCGCTATCATAGATGAGCACATTGACCGTGCCCAAATCCACACCGAGCCGTTTGCCAAATTGGACCATGTGCCTGCTCTAAACACGGTTGTCAAGGCGGGGTCAATTGTAACGCAAGAATGAGCGCTCGGATACGGCTGTACGCTTCCGAGCACGACGATTGAATGTTATGAGCTTGCAGCGGTGTAAGTGGCTCAGGTTGTGTTGTCGTCTTCGTCAAGGATGCGCAGCATCGCACCGCGACTGCGAATCTTTTGGCTGATGCGCACAGCCAGGTGGGCGCGCCGCAAGGCCAGCTCGGCTTCGCGGTTGACTGCGTCCGGCGGTCCTTCGGCCAACAGCTGCTGGGCGCGTTCGCGAGCGGCCTGCGCTTCTTGCAAGTCCAACGCAAAAGACGATTCGGCCAGGTCAGCCAAGACGACCACCTTGTCGGGGCGCACATCGACCACGCCGCCATAGATGGCAAAGCGTTCTTCGGCAGCTCCTTTGCGCACCACCAACTCGCCATAGCCCATGGTCGTCAAGACAGGCGCGTGATTGGGCAACACGCCCATTTCGCCCTCGACAGCCGGCACCAGGATCATATCGGCTTCGGGTTCATCGAAGATTTTCTCGGCTTGCGTCACCAACTCGACATGGATTGGCATGCGCGCCCCCTAGTCTGCGTCGCGATTGGCGAAGCGCTCCAGCACATCCTCGATCGGCCCGCTCATATAGAAGTCCTGCTCGGGGATATGATCGACTTCGCCATCGAGGATCATGCGGAAACCGCGCACGGTATCGCGGATGGGCACATAGCGCCCGGCTTGGCCCGTGAATTGTTCAGCCACGAACATGGGTTGGCTGAGGAAATTTTCCATTTTGCGCGCGCGCGCAACCAACACTTTGTCATCGTCCGAAAGCTCTTCGACGCCCAGGATGGCGATGATGTCTTGCAAGTCTTTGTAGCGCTGTAAAACCTGCTGCACTTCGCGGGCAGTGCCGTAGTGGTCTTCGCCAACGACTTCGGGCTGCAAGATATTGCTGGTGCTGGCGAGGGGATCCACTGCCGGGAACAATCCGCGCGCCGCAATCGACCGCTCCAGGGCGATGGTGCTGTCCAGATGCGTGAACACCGCGACTGGCGCCGGGTCGGAATAATCGTCCGCGGGCACATAGACCGCCTGCATGGAAGTGATCGAGCCATTGCGCGTCGAGGTGATGCGCTCTTGCAGCATGCCCATCTCTTCGCCGAGGTTGGGCTGATAGCCGACCGCCGAGGGCATGCGACCCAGCAGCGCCGATACCTCTGCCCCCGCCAGTGAATAGCGAAAGATGTTGTCGATGAAGATCAGCACATCGCGCCCTTGATCGCGGAAGTACTCGGCCATGGTCAAGCCGCTCAAACCCACGCGCAGACGCACGCCGGGCGGCTCGTTCATCTGTCCAAAGACCATCGCCAACTTGTCCAGCACATTGGCTTCTTTCATTTCGTGATACAGGTCGGTGCCTTCGCGGGTGCGCTCGCCCACGCCGGCAAAAACCGACAAGCCATCGTGCTGGGTGGCGATGGAGT
>DAOUJB010000502.1:0-1760 GCA_034423155.1 Anaerolineae bacterium
CGCCCGCCATGCCCACGCAGCAAACGCCAAATTGGCAGAATCGCACAACTGGAGAGCACCAGCGCGCAGGCGACCAGGTTGGGATGCTTGGCTGCCAGCGCAAATCCCGCGCAGACGCCCAGCAGCGCGTATCGCCACCAGCGCCGTTCTTGCAGCAACCATGCGCCCGCCAGCAGCACCAGCATCAGCCCCAGCAGGTGGCTGCCTTCCATCATGGCGCGCCGCCCGTTGATGAGGATGTTGGGATGCAGCACGAAGAGGGCGCTGGCAATCCAGGCAGTCGGTCTGTTCAGCGTCAGCCGCAGCAGCGCGAAGAAGCATGCCGCCGCCAAAGCCAACTGCGCCGAAGAGGCCAGGCGCGCCCGCCGCAAGAGTTCCAGGTCGGGAATTCGTCCCCGCGCCTCATTCCAGGCATAATCTCTATTCCAAGCCCACTGTTCGTTCAGATCGCCGGCAGACAAGCCCATCCCATGCGCCAGCGCGCCATAGACAGTCTTGGACACGGTGCCATTCAACAGACGCAGGTGCTGCTCGGCGGGACTTGTCGACCAGTTCGGGTCGTAGGCCAGTCGCGATTGATCGCCTTCGACCAGCAGATAGTGATAATCGCGTCCCATATAGATCAAGGTAGATTCGTCGCCATGGAAGGGCATCTGGCCCGCGCCAGCCAGCACATACAGCGCCAGCAGCCCCAGCCAAACCGCGTCCAAGCGGCGCTGCCGGGCGTTCACGCTGTCTCCAGCTCAGTTATCATCAGAAGCAAGTGCAACAAAGTCGTGAACAATCTATTCACCACAGAGGCGCAGACCGCACAGAAGTAAGTCCAATAAAGTAATGCAACAACATGAAGGAACGTCGTAGGGGCGATACTTGTATCGCCCACATGGTAAACGGAGGCTTTTTGGGCGAGACAAGTCTCGCCCCTACATGTTCTGAATAAAAGCGGCGTTGCTCGGTTGCGCATGATTAACTTGGTCTTACTGAGAAAACAGAAGAAAATGATTGGTTTTTTCGGGGTACAAGAGTGTTGTCCCTACACCATTCCCACAGTTCAATGTTTTGGTGACAAAGCCCCTTCAAACCTTTGTGTCCTTTATGTCTTTGTGATTAATTCCTACGCGCGACATTCCTGTTCTACTATGAATCGGCTGCTTGCGATCGAATTTCCACCAGCAGCATATTTTTTTCCACCGCTTGTCCGGCTGCCACCTGCACCGAGCGCACGACACCGTCAATCGGCGATTTGAGCTCGTTCTGCATTTTCATCGACTCGAGGATGATCAGTGTATCGCCGATTTCGACATGCTGGTCGGGCTGGACCGTCACTTCGACAATCAGCCCGGGCATGGGCGCGTGCACTTCGCCAGAGCCGCTTTCTTGCACGCCGCGCCGCTGCATCATCAGGATAGCTCGCTCGTCCAGCACTTGCGTCTCGAACAAGCGACCGCCCATCATCACAGCGATGCGGCCTTCGTCATCATCAATGACCGCTTCCAGCGATTTGTTCTCGGTGATCACAGAAAACAGCGAGCCGCCCAGGTTCAAGAAGTCGACATCGCGCTCGTCGCCATCGATCTGCACTTTGCCGTCTTCGTCGATTTCGATTTCGTACTGCTGATCGTTGAGGATAGCGACATACTTCATCGGTGCATCCTCTCGAAGCGCCCCATCCACTTCCAGTTGGATGCATCGCGCTTGGCGGGCGCGACGACTTGCGAAGCCAACTGCCGCTTGCGATGCGCATACAAAGTTGCCGCGAT
>DAOUJB010000503.1:0-2908 GCA_034423155.1 Anaerolineae bacterium
CGCAGCAAGTCGATCGCGTCCATCTATATGCCCTGCACCGATTTGTATTCTTCCAGCTCTTCGGGCGTGTAGACCTGCATCAGTTCCAGCTCGACGCCGCCGGCTTCTTGCTCGAGGAAGGCCACCCAGCCTTCGGGATGCACATGACTGCCTTTGACCTTGCAAGCTGCGCATTCTTTGAGCGTCGCGCCTTTGGCTTGGGCGTCGGCCAGCGCCTCGTCGATATTGGGCACGGCATAGCAGATATGGTGCAAGCCTTCGTAGCCGCGTTCTTTGATCCAGGCGTCATAGCGTCCACCCGCGTCCATCGACTGGCAAAGCTGGTATTCGACATCGCCGACATTGAAAATGACGACGACATTGCGCGACTTGCCGTATTCGTGCACTTCGGCATCCAGCGCCAGACCGAGGAATTCTTGATAGTGGCGCAGCGCCGCCCGCGCGTCCTTCACCGCAAATGCCATGTGTTTGATATAGCGTTCGTGCATGATTGTCCTCCGAATATGGAATTTCGTGAGATTATAGTGCGTTCCAGCCTGCCAAGCACCAAGCCTAGCAATTGGTGAAGGTTTCCGTGCCGCCGATCCAAGCTCTCTTTGTGCCTCTGTGCTCTCTGTGTGCTTTGTTTTGCGTCTGTGTTCTCAGTAAGACCAATAAAGTAATGCATCATAATGATGAAACGTCGTAGGGGCGAGGCGTTGACTCGCCCAATTGATCAACGTCGACTTTGTGGGCGAGTCGGCGCCTCGCCCAATTGATCAACGTCGACATTGCGGGCGAGTCGGCGCCTCGCCCCTACAGATTTCGCATTTAATCGGCGTTGCCCGTTTGTCGCATGATTTACTTGGTTTCAATTCTGTGGTTCGCTTTTGCATGATTCACTTTGTTCTACTTCTGCGGGTACAATCACGCAATCTCTTGGGCTGTGAGGACCAGGCATGAAAATCACCAGCGTAGAAGCGATTCCGCTCTTTGCGTCTTTTGCCGAGGCGCTGGGAGAGGTGCCGCCCGAGCTTGCCATACCGGCATTCAGCATGCGCAGCAACCCGCTGCTCGGGCAGGGCGCGGTCATCGTGCGCATCGAGACGGACGCGGGACTGGTCGGCATCGGCGAGGCGATGGGGCGACCAGGACCGCGCGGCACAGCAGCGCACATCAACGAGGTGCTCGCGCCATTGCTGCTGGGCGCAGACCCGCGGCATCATCACGCGCTCTACACAGCCATGAACGAGCAGATGCGTTTCGCGCCGATGGGCATCAGCGGTGTCGATATGGCGCTGTGGGACTTGCGTGGCAAGCTGTATGGCGATTGCTTGCCCAATCTGCTGGGCGGCGCGGTACGAGAGGGCATCGACTGCTATGCCAGCCCCATCCCCTACCTGCCTACGCCCGCCGCATCCGCCAGCAAAGCGCGCGAATTCGTGGCGGGTGGCTTCGGCGCGGTGAAGCTGAAAATCGGCCGCGGCATCCGCCAAGACCTGGCGCATGTCGAGGCGGTCGGCGAGGCCATCGGCGCAGAGCGAAAATTGCTGGTCGATGCCAATGGCGCCTACACAGTCCACGAAAGCATCACACTGGCGAAAGAGCTGGTGCGGCTGGGCGTTTATTGGCTGGAAGAGCCGGTGCATCCGGAATATCCCGATGACCTGGCGCGAATCCGCCGACGAGTCGATCTGCCGGTGGTTTCTGGCGAATGGCTAGGCAGCTGGGTTCAATTCCGCGATCTGCTGCGTGCCGAGGCGGTGGATATCATCATGCCCAATATCACGCGCTGTGGCGGCTTGACCGGCTTATTGAAGATCGCCGACCTGGCAATGCTGGACAATGTGCTGGTCGCGCCCCACGGAGTCGGCGCGGGCGTGGGCATCGTGGCGGCTGTCGCGGCTTGCGCTGTGCTGCCCAACTTCTTGATTTATGAATACAACCAGCTATTCAATCCGCTGCGGCACGCGGTCATCAACGAACGCATCGACTTTCGCAATGGCGCGCTGCACGCCAGCCCCGAGCCGGGCTTGGGCATCAGCCTGGACGCCGCGGCACTACAACGCTACCGAATCGACTAGTCGCCAGAATTGGGGCGGGCATAGTCGTCCGCAAAACGCCGGATATCGGCTTGCTGCCAATTCCCAAAAGCAACTTCCAATACGCGCACAGCAGGACCACGGCTGGACAGGCGGTGTTTCGCCCCGGCGGGAATCCAGATTTCTGCGCCGGCATCGGCTTCGATCAGCTGCTCGTTCACCTGCACCAGCGCGCCAGCATCCAGCACGATCCACAGCTCGGCGCGGGCGGTATGCGCTTGCAGGCTCAGGCGCTGGCCGGGCGCGACTGTCAGCAAACTGACCGTGACTTCGCGGTTGTGCGCATATTGACGAAAGCTGCCCCAGGGACGCTGCACCTGCTCGACCGGCGGCGCTGCAGCGGGGATGGGCTTGGTGACGAAAGTGGACATGGGCAATCCTCTGCGCGAACGGGACGGGTATTTTTTACCACAGAGCCGCAGAAGAAATAACAACAAAGTAATGCAACATAATGATGAAACGGCGTAGGGGCGATACTTATATCGCCCACATATACATCGGCGACATTGCGGACGAGTCATCGCCTCGCCCCTACATGTTACGAATTTGAGCGGCGTTGCCCGTTTGTCGCATGACTAACTTGGACTTACTACGCCGCAGAGGGATTGCGCGAAAATGTCCGCTACAATAGGCGACATGAATGACAGGCCAGTCACATTACTCACCGGCGCGGGCAGCGGCATCGGGCGCGGATTCGCCTTGGCGATGGCGCAGCTGGGCAGCCAGGTCATCGTCACCGATATCGACCTGTCCAGCGCAGAATCGGTCGCTGCCGAGATCTCAACTGCGGGCGGAGTCGCGCAGGCGCGCCAATTTGATGTCGCCGA
>DAOUJB010000504.1:0-12271 GCA_034423155.1 Anaerolineae bacterium
AAAGTGACGCTGGAGCTGGGCGGCAATGCTGGCGTGATCGTGCACGGCGATGCCGACCTGGACGCTGCGGCGGCGCAGACTGCGGCGGGCGGGTTCGCCAATGCCGGGCAGAATTGCATCTCGGTGCAGCGGCTGCTCATCCAGCGCGGCGTCTTTGAAGATTTCGCCGACCTTTTCATCGAGCAGGTCAAAGCGCTGAAAGTGGGCGATCCGCGCGATCCCGCTGTCGATATCGGACCGCTGATCACAGAAAATGACGCCATCCGCGCCGAAGCCTGGGTGAACGAGGCGCAAGCGGCTGGCGCAGCGGTTCTGCTGGGCGACGAACGCAATGGCACGCTCTTCCCGCCGACTGTGATGACCGAGACTTCGCCCGATATGCGCGTCAACTGCGAAGAAGTCTTCGCGCCGGTGGTGACGCTGAGCGCCTATGACCAGTGGGATGACGCGGTCGCGACCATCAACGACAGCCCTTATGGCTTGCAGGCTGGGTTGTTCACGCGCGATGTGAAGCGCATCATGGATGCCTGGCAGCGCATCGAAGTGGGCGGCTTGCAGGTCAACCAGGCCTCGACCTTCCGCGTCGACCACATGCCCTACGGCGGCATCAAAGCCAGTGGTTATGGACGGGAAGGCGTGCGCTACGCCATCGAAGACATGACCGATCTGCGCCTGATGGTGTT
This sequence comes from Anaerolineae bacterium, assembly GCA_034423155.1. GTDB lineage: Bacteria > Chloroflexota > Anaerolineae > Aggregatilineales > Phototrophicaceae > UBA6055. The sequence goes on from DAOUJB010000504.1 coordinate 684, forward strand.
GAATCTGGGCTGAACCGTCCTAGTCTAAATTCTGGTCTTGGAACACACAGCCACAAATTCAGAACAATTGTACTTGACAACCGCCAATAACTGCGTTACCATCGGTGCCGAGGTGCACCGATGGTAACGCAGTTGGACTGCTTCAACAAAATCCCGCCAAGCTCTTTCACTGTGAAGCGATTCTCAATGCCTCGACAAGTCAGGGAATTGACTTGCGCCGACTTTTTCTGTGGCATTGGGGGATTTCATGTCGCCGCCGCCAATCTCGGCTTGAAGGTTGTTGTGGCCTGTGACATTGACGAGCATGCGCAGCGCGCGTATGAAAGCAACTTTGGGTTACGTCCGCTAGGCGACATCGTCTCAATCAACCCTGACGACATTCCCGATTTTGACCTGCTTTTCGGTGGCTTCCCGTGCCAACCATTTTCTATAATCGGGCGTCGTCGCGCCTTCTCGGATCCTAGAGGCACGCTCTTCTTCCAGCTGCTACGATTCATTAAAGCCAAGAAACCAAAAGGCATCGTGCTTGAGAATGTAAAGCAATTGTCGACAATCGACAAAGGCCAGGTATTGCAGCGCATATTGGATGAAATTGAGTCCATGAACTATTCGGTGGATAGCAAGATTCTTAACGCGTTGGATTACGGTCTACCGCAGAAACGGGAGCGCACCATAATTGTGGCATCGCGTCGACCTTTTGAAAACTTCAATTGGCCGCTGCATGTTACGCGAAGGACGCCACTGGCAGAGATCCTGGAGACGAACCCTCCGCAGAAGTTCTATGTCTCGGAGCGCATACGAAAGAAACGACTCGAAGCACACACGGCTGCTGTTTCGCCAGCGATTTGGCACGAGAACAAGGGCGGCAATGTCTCTAGTCACGAATGGTCTTGCGCGTTGCGGGCGGGAGCGTCGCACAATTATCTGCTTGTCGATGGCATTCGCCGCTTGACGCCTAGAGAGCAACTAAGGCTTCAAGGCTTTCCTGACGACTGGAAGATTGTGTGCAGCGACGCGCAAACGAGAAAACAGGTAGGTAACGCCGTGCCGGTGCCAATGGTGCAGGCAGTGATAGAAAGGTTGGTAGATCACATTGAAGAGCCCAAGACTGCGTGGAAACCGTCCACGGCGCAACTATCCATACCCACTTGGCCAGATTCCGGATGAAGTCCTTCACAAAATGGGACGACAAATCGTCCACAGACTGGCCATAGGCATGGGAGACGTGTCCGGTGACGATTTCGGCACCATCTTTGCCAATAGCATCGGCGGCGAGCACCGCAGCAGCCCAATCGGCGTTGCAGATGTTGAGTGGAATGGTTGCGCTTGGTCAGCTAAGACCGTCAAAGATAATCTGCCATTTGTGAAGTCTAAAGTTCGGCTTATTTCAGGTCGGAATTCCCCAGACTACTCAATGGGGATTGATGACCCTCATGCCAATATTTATGAAACTGGCAAAGCAGTGTTGTCAATTTGGAACTCGCGTGTGGACGAAGCACTCGACGAACATGACGATCTACGAATTATTGTTCTCGTGCGCAATATCGACACTCGCGAATTTCTTCTGTTTGAAGAAGCAGCGCAGAGATTTGTACCTGGAGAATATACATGGTCCTACAATAAAAGAAATAACCTTCAAGGTATGCATAAGCTTACCGGCAAGCATGTCTTCACATGGCAGTTTCACGGCTCGCAATTCACTATTTTTCGCGATGTACCGTCTTCTGCTAGACGATTCAGAATAGTTCACGATGTTCCTACACTAATTGAAGATGGCATATTGAATGCAATTAAGTTTACTCCCGACTGGATTGACATTATTCCATGACCGACACGGTAACGCCCGAAGTCAGAAGTCGGATCATGCGCCAGGTGAAGTCCAAGGGCATGAAGCCCGAGATGGCAGTCCGGCGCCTGCTGCATGGGCTTGGCTATCGCTATCGGCTGCACAAAAAAGACTTGCCAGGAAAACCCGACCTCGTGTTCGTTTCGCGGCGCAAGGTTGTGTTTGTCAACGGCTGCTTTTGGCACAATCACGCCAACTGCGACAAAGTGCGCATACCGTCGTCAAACCGTGACTACTGGACTGCCAAGCTCAAGCGAAACAGCGAGCGCGACAAAGAAAATCTGGCGCTGCTGGAAGAGTTGGGCTGGGAGGCGACCACAGTCTGGGAATGCCAGCTTGACGACCTCGAAAGCGTTACAGCGCGACTGATCGACTTCCTGAACTAAGTCCTTGGGACTTGTCTCCAGCGAGATCAAACCCGATTCGTTATTTGATATTGCACACCGTTCGCCAACGGTGTATAGTGCTGGCATGGACTGGGAACGCTCCCAGTCTTTGGGAACTGAGCTGGGCAAAGCGACCATTCGCGGCAATATCACATGAAACGCTGGACGCTGGAAGACATCGGCAAATTGGCGGGCGTATCGCGCTCGACCGTGTCGCGCGTCATCAATGACCAGCCGCATACCAGCCCAGCCGTGCGCCAGCGCGTCGAGCAAGTCATCCGCGAAACCGGCTACCAACCCAACTCAGCCGCCCGCAGCCTCGCCAGCAGCCAGTCGCGCATCCTGGGCCTCGTCATGCCCAGCATCTTGCAATCCGCCTTCACAGACCCCTATTACGCTCTGGTCATCCAAGCGATTTCGCACGCCTGCAACCAGCACGATTACACGCCATCGCTCTTCCTTTTCCAAAGCGCGGACGAAGAAGCCAAGATGAGCCAGCGGCTGGCCGGCAGCGGACTGATTGACGGGCTTATCGTCACCGCCGACACAATCGACAGCCAGTTCGTACAGATGATCCAGCCCTACGGCATCCCTTTCGTGCAGATCGGAAGACCACTGCGCGAAGCTGCCGCCTGCATCAGCTATGTGGATGTGGACAACGAAGCCGGCGCCTACCTGGCTGCCAGCCATCTCATCCAGCAGGGTTATCGGCGCATCGGGCAGATCGCTACCCTGCACAACACGGCTGGCCACGACCGCGATGCCGGCTTTCGGCGCGCCCTGCACGACCGCGGCTTGCCAATCGACGAATCGCTGATCGCCCTCAGCAGCTTCAGCGAAGCCAGCGGCTACCTAGCGATGCAGCAACTGCTGACACGCCAGCCCGAGGCTTTATTCGCCCAGTCGGACGCGATTGCGTTGGGCGCCATCCGCGCCATCCGCGATCATGACCTGCGCGTGCCAGAAGATATCGCCGTGGTGGGCTTTGACGACATGCCCCTGGCCGCCAGCTCCAGCCCGCCCCTGACCACCGTGCGCCAGCCCATCGCTCGCGCCGGCAAACTGGCGGTGGAAACCTTGCTGGATATCATCCAGACCACGCCCCAGCCCGCCCGCCATATTGTTTTGCCTGTCGAGTTAGTCATCCGCGCCAGCAGCGGTGCGGTTAGCTAGATACGCCCAATTAGCCAGGAGGATGCCCCGCCGCCAAACACATATACCGCCAGCGCCAGCCATGCTCTGGCAACTTGTGTCCGTGTACTACCTAAACCAAACAGGAGCCACACCATGAACAAGATCCGTTTACTCTGCGCTTTTGCCGTCCTGCTGCTGGCTGTCGGCTTGGCGGGCGCGCAGATGACTCCGCGCGGCGGCACTGTCGTCGTCAGCGATGGCGAACAGTTGATCGGCAAGAACTTCAATCCTTTCAGCGCCGACCCGCTGAATTTCACCGACCGCTTCATCTACGAGCCCCTGCTGGTCTTCAACCCGGTCGATGGCGGCGTAGCCACGCCCTGGCTGGCCAGCGGCTATGCATATGCCGAAGATCTGCAGTCCATCACCTTCCATGTCCGCGATGGCGTGATGTGGTCGGACGGCGAGATGCTGGACGCCGGCGATGTCGCTTTCACCTTCAACATGTTCCTTGAGCATCCCGCCACCGACAGAGCCGCCCTCAGCGACTTCCTCGACAGCGTTGAGGTCGTGGACGACATGACCGTGCAGTTCAACCTGAACCGCACCTACACGCTGGCGCATGAGTTGATCGGCACCCAGTCCATCGTGCCCGAACACAACTGGGCGGATGTTGAGGATTACAGCCTCTTCCTGAACGAGGACCCCATCGGCACCGGCGCGATGACGACTGTCGCCGACTTCAACGAGCAGTCCTACACGCTCTGCCGCAACGAGAACTACTGGCGCATGGACGAAAGCGGCGAGCAACTGCCCTATGTCGACTGCATCCGCCAGGTGCTCTTCCAGGGCAACGACCCCGCCAACCTGGCGCTGATCAATGGCGACCTCGACTGGGTCGGCAACTTCGTGCCCGATATCGAGCAGACCTTCATCGCCCAGAACCCCGACAAGCATGGCTATTACTTCTGGCCCGGCGGCGCGACGGTGCAGCTCTACAGCAACACCAGCAAAGAGCCCTTCAGCGATGTCAACTTCCGCCGCGCGCTGAGCATGGCGATCGACTACCAAGCCGTAACCAGCATCGGCATGTATGGCTACACCACGCCAGCCAACGCGGTTGGGCTTGGTCCGCGCTACGACACCTGGGTCAACGCAGACGCCATTGCCTATGCCGACAGCACAGGCCAGACCCGCTATAACCCCGAAGGCGCGATGGCGCTTTTGGACGAAAGCGGTTATGTCGACAGCGATGGCGATGGCATCCGCAACCTGCCCGGCGGCGACAACATCGACTTCAAGGTGCAGGTCGTCAATGGCTGGACGGACTGGGTGACCAGCGTGCAGATCATGAGCCAGAACTTCCAGGATGTCGGTTTGAGCGCGACGGTAGAAACGCCCGACTTCGGCGCCTGGTTCGCTGCCCTGCAGAATGCCACCTACGATGTCTCAATCGGCTGGGGTACGGCCGGCAACACGCCCTACAACTACTTCCGCAACTTGCTGTTCAGCGAGTTGATTTCGGATGAAGGCGTCGCCAATGCCGAAACCTGGAGCCGCTGGACCAGCGACGAGGCGGACGCGCTGCTGAGCGCCTTCACCGAAACCGCCGACATGGGCACCCACATGGATATCGTCAACCAGCTGCAAATGCTGTATGTCGAGAACATGCCGGCTATCCCGCTCTTCCCGGGGCCGACCTGGTATGAATACACGACCTACCGCTTCACCGGCTTCCCGACCGAAGACAACTACTACGCCCAGGGCAGCCCCTGGGAACGCAATTCGGCGATGATCGTGATCAGCACGATCCACTGCATCGACGACATGGCTTGCGGACAGTAAGCTATACTTGACGATAGCTGGCGGGGTCTTGCGAGGTTCCGCCAGTTATCACTTGACTTTTCGATCGCCATTTTTTTTCAAGGCTCAAGCTATGACAACCGCAGTCGGCAAGCGCGCAGCCACGAAGCCAGACGGTGATCCCGGCCCGCTCACCAAGCTGCTGGACGGCGTCTATGCCATCTTCAAATCTCGTTTTTTGCGGCGGCGCTTTGTGTTTTATCTGGTGGCTGCCTTCGCCGCCATCACGCTGAATTTCATCATCCCGCGCTTGATGCCCGGCGACCCAGTGCAGGTGCTAATTGCCCGAGCCCAGGGACGGATCGACCCGCGTTCCATCGCCGCAATCAAAGAGCAGCTCGGTTTCGTTGATGGTCCGCTGATTGACCAATACCTGCTCTACTTGCGCAGCATCGTCACCTTGGACTTTGGTCCCTCGATCATGGGTTTTCCCATCCCTGTTTCCCAGGTCATCGCCAGCAGCTTGCGCTGGACATTGATCTTGGCGGGCATCGCCTCGGTGATGTCATTCCTGGTCGGCACCTTCCTGGGCGTGCTCGCTGCCTGGCGTCGCGGCGGGCGCATTGATACTGTGCTGCTGCCGATTGCCAGCGTCATTGGGGCTTTTCCCTATTTCTTCATCGCCTTGCTCGCCGTCTACATTCTCGGTTTCCAGTTGGATATCTTTCCCACCAGCCACGCCTACGACACGGCTATTCGGCAAGACTGGTCGTCGCCAGAATTCCTGTGGAGCGTGGTGTATCACATGATTTTGCCGCTCTTCACCATCGTCGTGACAGGTACCGGTGGCTGGATGCTGGGCATGCGCAACAACATGATCGGCGTACTCTCGCAAGATTACATCCTCATGGCCGAAGCCAAGGGACTGGCGGACAGGCGCATCATGCTGTTATACGCCGCCCGCAACGCCATCTTGCCCAGCCTGACCGCCTTCGGCATGTCATTCGGCTTCGTCATCGCCGGCTTGCTGTTGACAGAGATCGTCTTTTCTTATCCCGGCATGGGCTACACATTTTTGCTGGCGGTAAACTCCCGCGATTATCCAGTTATGCAAGGCATCTACTTGATGATCACGGTGACGGTGCTGATGGCGAATTTCATCGCCGATATGAGTTATGTCTTGCTCGATCCCAGAGCGCGATAAGTGCTTAGGAGTACCAAAATGGACGGCGCTATGCCAATGCCACACGACACGCTCATGCACAGATTCTGGCTGAGGCTGCCTGGTTGGCTGCGCTCGATATGTAGCAATAGAAAAGCGCTGGTCGGCATCTTGATCCTGACTTTCTTTTTCATAGTCGCTTTGCTGGCGCCCTGGCTATCACCGACCGCCCCGCAGCGCATGCTGGGTCGTCCGCACGATCCGCCATCTGAGAAGTATGTGCTGGGCACGACGCGACAAGGACAAGATGTTTCCGCGCAGATGGTCTATGGCGCGGGCGGCTCGCTGCGCGTCGGCTTCCTCACCGGCACGATTGTCATCGCCATCGCCATCGCCATTGGCGTTACAGCCGGCTATGTTGGCGGCACGACTGACGAAGTGCTTTCGCTAATCACCAACATTTTCCTCACCGTGGGCGGCTTGCCACTGATCATCGTGGTCGCTGCCTTGATCGAGAAACCGGGTCCCGACACCATCATCCTGGTGCTCAGCCTCACCGGCTGGGCTTGGGGAGCGCGCGTCCTGCGCTCGCAGACCTTGGCGCTGCGCAACAGCGAATTCGTGGAAGCGGCGCGTGTCAGTGGCGAGCCGCTCTGGCGCATCATCGCTGTGGAAATCCTGCCCAACATGACCTCGCTGGTCGTCTCAGCCTGGATCGGCGCGGTGCTCTACGCCATCTTGGCGCAAGCCACCCTGGAGTTCATCGGCTTGGGCGACCCAAATAGCGTCACCTGGGGCACTATCCTCTATTGGGCGCAGAACAACCAAGCGCTGCTCACGGGTGCCTGGTGGACCTTTATCCCGCCGGGCTTGGCGATATCGGCGGTCGGCTTGTCCTTGATCTTGATCAACTACGGCATCGACGAAATCACCAATCCACGCCTGGCGAAGGGCTAGAGGACCGATCCATGACCCGCGAGCCGCTGATCCAAATCCAGAATCTGAATGTCGAATATCGGACAGTTCGAGGCGCTGTGCGGGCGGTCGAAAATGTCAGCTTTGAGCTCTACCCCAACGAGGTCTTCGGCTTGGCGGGCGAAAGCGGCTGTGGCAAAACGACTGTCGCCAATGCCATGACGCGCTTGCTGAAACCACCCGCCTATATCACGGGCGGCAAGCTCATGTTCCGCGATACAAACATCCTGGAATTGGACGCCGAGCAGTTGCGCGCTTTCCGCTGGGACCAACTCGCCATCGTCTTTCAGAGCGCCATGAATGCGCTGAACCCCGTGCTGACCATCGGCAATCAGATCATCGACGCCATGCAAGCCCACCAGGCGATTTCTTACGAAGAAGCCCGCGCTCACGCCAAGCGCCTGCTGCGGACTGTCGGCATCGATGTGGCGCGCGTCGACAGCTATCCGCACCAGCTCAGCGGCGGCATGCGCCAACGCGCCGTCATCGCCATCGCCCTGGCGCTCAATCCCGAGCTCATCATCATGGACGAGCCGACCACCGCCCTCGATGTCGTGGTGCAAAAGCAGATCTTGCAAGAAATCAAAGACCTGCGCGAGCAATTCGGCTTCTCGATTCTGTTCATCACGCACGACCTGTCGCTGCTTGTCGAAATCTCCGACCGCATCGGCATCATGTACGCCGGCAAGTTCGTCGAAGCCGGTCCTGCGCAGGAAATCTTCAGCGACCCCAAACATCCCTACACCGACCGGCTGATGAACTCCTTCCCCACCGTGCATGGTCCGCGCCGCGAGTTGCTGGGCATCCCTGGCGCGCCGCCAGATTTGATCGACCCGCCCGCTGGCTGCCGCTTTCATCCGCGCTGCGAATTGGCGATAGCCGGCGAATGCGAGACGGTCGTGCCGCCACTCATCCGCATCGGCAGTCATCGCGATGTCGCCTGCCACCTCGTCAAAGAAGCGGAGGCGGCATCATGAGCCAGCCAAGAAAAGACAAGCAACCCGTGCTAGAAGCGCGCAACCTGAGCAAAGACTTCCACACCGGCGGCGCTTTCACCGGCGGCGTCGTCAAAGCCGTCCAGGGCGCAAGCTTCAAGCTCTTTCGCGGGCATGTGGTCGCGCTGGTGGGCGAAAGCGGCAGCGGCAAGAGCACCATCGTGCGCATGTTGGCGCGCTTGCACGAGCCCACAGCCGGCGAGATCTTCTACAATGGCGAGGCGGTGCTTTCCCAACGCGGACGCAAAGCCATGCTGCGCTATCGGTCGCGTGTGCAAATGGTCTTCCAGGATCCATTCGGCAGCCTCAACCCCGTGCATCGCGCCAGCCACGCCGTCCAACGCCCGCTGAAGATCTACAACAAAGCGAGCGGCAGACGAGACTTGCGCGACAAGCTGGAAGAACTCTTCGCGATGGTCTCGCTGACGCCGGTGGACGAATTCATCGAGAAATATCCGCACCAGCTCAGCGGCGGGCAACGCCAGCGCATCGCCATCGCCCGCGCATTGGCGGCCGGGCCAGAGGTCATCCTGGCCGACGAACCGGTTTCCATGCTGGATGTGTCGATCCGCCTAGGCATCTTGAATCTGATGGCGCGGCTGCGCGACGAACAGGGCATCGGCTTTCTGTATGTGACGCACGACCTCGCCAGCGCCCGCTACTTCGCCGATGAGATCCTGGTCATGTACGCCGGCTTCATCGTCGAGCAAGCCCCCGCCGAAGAACTCATCAGCGATCCCAAACACCCCTATACGCAGATGCTGCTGGCGGCTGTGCCCGACCCCACCCGCGGCCTCAAGACCGAAGATATCGAGCTGGAAGGCGAAATCCCCGATCTGACCAGCCTGGGCGGCGGCTGTCCATTTGCGCCGCGCTGCCAGCACGCCATGGATGTCTGCAACGAAGCCATGCCCGCCGCGACAGCGCTCGAAGACGGACGCTGGGTGCGCTGCTATCTGTATGAAGAAGGCGTGCCGATGGCATAACTTTCGTGCCTCTGTATGCTCAGTAAAACCACTTAACTACCGCAACAATATGAAGGAACGTCGTAGGGGCGACTCTTGAGTCGCCCACATGTATATCACCGGACTTGTGGGCGAGATAAGTCTCGCCCCTACAGATTTCGAATTTGAGCGGCGTTATCCAGTTGCCGCATGACTAACTTGGACTTGCTTCCGTGCCACTGTGGCGCAAAATGATTCGCTCGCCCGAGTCGATATGTCCGATACGCCGTCTTTGGATACAATGCAACTTGCGTGCGGCAAGCAAATGCCCATGAGGAGGCGCAGTGAAAATCACGGATGTGACCGTCTATCTGGTCAAAGAGTGGCGCACCTTTTGCTTCGTGGTGATCGACACCGACGCCGGCATCAGCGGTCTGGGCGAGGCGGGCATCACCGGGCGCGAACTGGCTGTGCGTGGCGCGATCGAGCATTTCACGCCCCTGCTGATCGGCCAAGACCCCTTCCGCATCGAGCACATCTGGCAGTTGCTCTTCCGTGGTGGCTTCTTCCCCGCCCAGCGCATATTGACGGCCGCCATCGCCGCCATCGACATCGCCCTGCACGATATCAAAGGCAAGGCGCTGGGCGTGCCCGTCTATGAACTGTTGGGTGGGCGCGTGCGCGACCGCGTGCTGACCTACAATCACAATGGCGGCGACACCATCGAAGAACTGGTCGAATGCTGCCAGCGCTCTTTGCACGAAGGCTGGAAAGTCCTGCGCTGGGGGCTGGCGCATATTCCCGGCGAAATCCTCGAGCCCGATGTGGCTGTGCGCCGGGCAATCGCCGAATTCGCAGCGCTACGGCTGGCGCTGGGCGACGAAGCCAAGCTGGCGCTGGATGTACATACGCGGCTCAACCTGACCGACTCGCTGTGGCTGTGCCAAGAAGTCGAAGCGCTCCGACCATTCTTCATCGAAGACCCGCTGCGCGCCGAAAATCCGCAAAATTATCGACAGCTACGCGCCCGCACGACCGTCCCGCTGGCGGCTGGCGAACAATACAGCTCGAAGTGGGACTTCCGCCAGGTGATCGAAGAAGAGCTGATCGACTATGCGCGCATCGACCTGTGCGTCTGCGGAGGGCTGACCGAAGCCCGCAAGATCGCCGCCGCCTGCGAAACGCATTACATCGACCTGGCGGTGCACAACCCCATCGGTCCGGTGGCGACATCGGCTTTCTTGCACTTGTGCCTGGCCACCCCCAATTTCGCCGTGCAAGAATTGCCGCGAAAACCCGGCGCAAGCCTGCCCGACCTGGTGATCAACCAGCCGCAGTGGGAAGATGGCTACTTGCTGCCGCCGACCGCGCCGGGCCTGGGCATCGAGCTCAACAAAGAAGCGTTGGACAAATACCCGTTCAGCATGACCGAGCTGCCGCACCTGCGCCGCCTGGATGGCTCGGTCACCAATTGGTAATGAAATGCGCAACAGCGAAAGGAACTTGAGAATGAGCGAAGTACAACTGGTATGGGAAATCCCGGCGATTTTGGGTGAAGGTCCGCTGTGGGTGCCCAGCGAAGATGCCGTCTATTGGGTCGATATCTTCAGCAACAAGGTGCACCGCTATGGACACGGTGATGGGCGCAAGGTTACCTGGACATTTGATTTCCCCATCACCAGCCTGGCAGAACGGGCGGACGGCGGCTTCATCGGCACGCTGAACGATGGCTATGCCTGGATCAACTTCGATGTGATCTCCGCACAGCCCATCGCCCTGCCCGAAGCCGACCTGCCCGGCAACCGCTTCAACGATGGCAAGATCGACAGCAGCGGACGCTATTGGGCGGGCACGATGGATATAGAGCAGGTGGCGGAAAGCGGCGCGCTGTATCGGCTCGACCCCGACCTCAGCTGGCAGCAATGCGACAGCGACTACATCATCTGCAATGGGCCGACCTTCAACCTCGAAAACAGCATCATCTATCACACCGGCAGCATCAAGCGCACGATATACGCGCTGGATATGGATGCGGCGGGCGAGCTGAGCAACAAGCGCGTCTTCACGCAATTCACCGAAGACGACGAAGGCGTGCCCGATGGCATGACCGTCGACAGCGAAGATTGCATCTGGGTGGCGCATTTTGGCGGCGCGCGCATCACCCGCTATTCGCCAGCTGGCGAGATTTTGACTGTCGTGCCGCTGCCCGTGCCCAATATCACCAGCTGCACTTTCGCCGGCGCAGACCTCGACACGCTCTACATCACCACCGCCAGCACGGGCATAGACGAAGCCGACAAAGACAAATATCCGCTGGCGGGCAGTTTCTTCCGCTGTGTGCCC
>DAOUJB010000505.1:0-4514 GCA_034423155.1 Anaerolineae bacterium
GCCATAGGTCGCCGAGACGCCGGAATTGCAATAGAGCACGCTGTCCGCGGCATCCAGGTCAATGCCATGCTCTGTGAATACGCGCCTCAGTAAATCCGCGGATTTCAGCGTCTTGTCCTCTGCGACCAGGGTTGATCGCGGCAGGTTGATGGCGGTGGGGATGTGTCCGCCATGCTTTGCGCGAGAAGCAGCGCCGCGATATTCGGCAGGGGAACGCACATCAATCAATTGCATGCCGCCGGTTTCAATTTTCTGCAGGATGTCTTCGGCTGTGGCTTTGAGACTGGGAACGGGTCGCGCCTGAAAATCACCGGGCGGGTACTGCGGAATCGCGTCGCTGGTTGGTCGTCCCTCTTCCTGCCACTTCATCCAGCCGCCATCCAGGATCTGGACATGTTCGTGCCCGTAATAAAGCAGCGCCCAGCGCAGTCGAGTCGCGAACATGTTGGCAGCGTCATCGGCGATCACCACGCGCGTATGGCTGCTGATGCCGATAGACTGCATCAAAGCTGCAAAGCGCTCCGGCGCTGCGATATCGTTGGATGGCGAGCCGGGCTCTACGATATCGATTTGCCAATCAACATAGACCGCGCCCGGGATATGCGCGGCTTGGTAACCAGCGCAGTCGGAGAGATAATGCGGCGGCGGCTGGGTCGGCGGCAGCACCCGGCCACGAATCTCGACGACGCGCAGGTCGGCGTCATTCAGATGGTCTTGCAGCCAATCCGTTTGTATAAGGGGTGACATGTGCCTGCTCCTTGGCATTTGCGCTGGCGATCTGCCCCATTCTAGCGATTCATGGCGCGGGCTGCGATTGCCGGCGAGACCAGCATCTGCAAGCAATCGGCTGTTTGCAGTATAATCGGGCGGGAATGCGGGCGAGGGACAGATGAAAAAGCGAATTCGTGGCTTGAAGCGCGCTGTCATGCAGTTGGACTTCGACTTGTATCGCGTGAAAGTGCCGATACCCGATCAGCCCGGCTCGCATCTCAGCGTCATTGACTTGCATCCGCAGGGTGTGCAAAATGCCATCGTCTTCCAACATGGCTTCGCGGGCGTGGCCGAGTCCTGGGAATATCAGTTGACGCATTTCGCCAGCCAATACCGCGTCATTGCGCCCGAATTGCGCGGACATGGGCAGAGCGACGCGCCACATAGCGACTATTCCATGGCCGAGCTGGTGGACGATTTGCACGAGGTCGTCAACGCCTTGCATGTGCCGCAGCGTTTCGTGCTGGTCGGGCATTCCTTCGGCGGTTCGCTATGCATCGAATACGCGCTCGCCCACCCCGAGCGTATCTCCAAGTTGATCCTGGTGGCGACAGCCGGCGAATATCCTCTGCCCCGCGCGGCTTCGGCGCTGTTTCGCATTCCCGTGCATGTGGCGCTGCCTTTCTGGCGCTATCGGCGGCGGTGGGATGCCGAATACCATGTGCTCAAATCGATGTTTCACAATGCGATGCTGGGCTGGAAAGCCTGGCCCCTGCTGCCGCGGCTCGACTGCGAAACGCTGGTCATCACGGGCGAACGCGATAGTTACTTCCCCCGCTATGTATACGACGATGTCGCCAAGCTGATACCAGGCGCAGAAGTCCATGATGTCGGCTATTCCAAGCACAAAGTCCAGTTGGAACGCCACGAAGCGGTCAATCGGGAGATCAAGCGATTTACTGCTGCCTCCCCAAAGAGAAGTTGGTGGGCGCTCACGACAATCGATCAGCGGTCGCGTGGCCGGCCCTGGCTGGCGCATTATGACAAGGATATCCCGCACAGCATCCCTATCCCCCAGCAGCCGCTTTTCCGCTTTTTAGAAAGCGCTGCCGATTGGCTGCCCAAGCGAACGGCGACTGTCTTCTATGGCAAGACGCTCAGCTACCGCGAGCTGGAAGCGAGGACGAACCGATTCGCGCGTGGCTTGCAAAAACTGGGTGTGAAGCGCGGCGATCGCGTGCAAATTGTCTTGCCCAACACACCGCAGTTCATCATCGCCTATTACGCCGTGCTCAAGCTGGGCGCTGTGGTCGTCTTGTCCAATCCAGAAGCCAATGCCCAGCAGATCGTCAGCCACGCGCGAGAAACCGACGCCAAGGTGCTGGTAACCCTCAGCGCCTTCAGCCAGTTGGCGCAACTGCTGCAAAGGGAATCGGCGGAAAAGACGCTGATTTTCACCGGCATCGGCAAACATGTGACGACAGGCAGCACTTCCGCGTTTGGGCGACATCGACATCCCAGCAACGAAGACGAAGAGCTGGCGCGCGAGATCGGCACATTCATGTCTGCGGTCATGGCCGACCACGACAGCGCGCCTTTGGGCATCGAAGTGGCACCGGACGATCTAGCGATCATCTCGTACACCAGCGGCACGACCGGCTCTCCGCGCGGCGTGTGTCTGACGCACCGCAACCTGGTGGCGAATGCGCTGCAAACCCGTCATTGGGTGCCAGAAATCAAATATGGCGAAGAAGTGGTGATGGCTGTGGTGCCTTTTGAGCATAGTTATGGCATGACAGCTGCCATGAACCTGCCCATATTCATCGCCGCCAAGATCGTGATCTTGTCCGTCTTCGAGCTGCGGCAAGTGCTGGAGCAAATTCGCCGCTACAAGCCAACCATCTTCCCCGGCGTGCCAGCCATGTTCACCGCGCTCAACCAGGCGAAGAATGTGCGCCGCTTTGGCTTGTCTTCCATCAAAGCCTGCATCAGTGGTGCCGCCCCCCTGCCGATCGAGGTGCAAGAGGCTTTTGAAAAACTGACGCGCGGCCGGCTCGTGGAAGGCTATGGCTTGACAGAAGCCAGCCCGGTCACGCATTCCAACCCGCTCAACGGGCAGCGCAAGGTCGGCTCCATAGGCATTCCCCTGCCCAACACCGATGCCAGGATCGTCGACCAAGCCAGTGGCGAAGACTTGCCCAGCGGACACATCGGCGAATTGACGGTGCGCGGACCGCAGGTGATGCAGGGCTATTGGGGGGCAGACGAGGCGGAAGAATCGGTCCTGCGCGATGGTTGGCTGTTTACCGGCGATGTCGCGGTGATGGACAATGAAGGTTACTTCAAGATCATCAGCCGCAAGCGAGATACGATCTTCACGGGCGATTACAGCGTCTACCCGCGCGATGTCGAAGAAGTGCTCTATGAACACAGCAAAGTGCTCGAAGCAGCGGTGATCGGCGTGGAAAGCGAGGCGGACGGGCAGCGGGTCAAAGCCTTCGTCGTGCCGCGCCCCGATGCCAGTTTGTCAAAAAACGAGCTGCTGGAATTGTGCAAGCGCCGCCTGGTCGAGCATGCCGTGCCCTGGGAGATCGAGTTTCGGCAAGCGCTGCCGCGGTCATTCATCGGCAAAGTGCTGCGCCGAGTCTTGCACGAAGAAGAACGCAGCCGCCAGAAAGAGAACTGAGCGAGTCCATTCCAGATGGCCAAGTTGGCGCTCTTTCCGCTGAATACCGTGTTATTCCCTGGCATGCAGGTCCGCTTGCACATCTTCGAGGACCGCTACAAGCTGATGATCAATCGCTGTATAGAGACGGGCGAGGCTTTTGGCGTGGTGCTCATCCGCAAAGGCAGCGAAACCATGGGAAAGCTGGCGGAGCCATTCATGGTCGGCTGCACAGCCAAGATCAGCGAGGTGCAGCGCTTGCCCATGCAGCGCATCAATATCGTCACTGTCGGGCAGCGCCGCTTCCGCATCCGCGAGTTGAGTTTTAGCGAGCCCTATCTGGTCGGCGAAGTCGACTACTTCATGCCCGCTGATGACGATCCGCCGCGCGTACGGCAATGCGGCCGCATCCTGCGTCCCTTGCTCGTGCATTATCTGGATGCGCTGCACGCCGACAACAACAGCCGGTTTGATGCCGAGCAACTGCCCGACTCGCCGCGAGCTGTCGCGCAGATCGCCTCGATTTTGCTGCACAGCGACAATTATCAGAAGCAGCAACTGCTGGAAATGGACAGCTTGAGCAAGCTGCTGGAAACGCTCATTGAGATTTATCGTGTAGAAACGATGCTGCTGGATATTCGCTTGTCGCCGCCCGGCAAGTACTTTGATATCGGTCCATTCTCTAGCAATTGACGCAGACAACAGGCTTGGGAGTCAAGTTGATGAGAAATGTTGTTATCATCGCGATGCGAGCACTAGCTATCGCGCTCTTCACCTTGCTTCTGTTGGAATTCGTCTTGCAGCTTGCCTTTCCACATTTGCCGAAGGTTCTCATTGAACATATGCCACAATATCAGGAACGAATTGGTTATGACCTGGACACCGAGCATGGAGCGCGCCAACTGCCCGGTTCGCAGGATGTAGAATACTTCGTGACTCCGCAGGGTGGCGACCTGTACAACTATCCCGGGGCTTGCGTATCGCAGGCAGACGTCCAGCGCTTTGAACCCTATCGCGTATCCTTTAAGCGAGACGCTCACGGATTTCGCAACGAAGAGCCATGGCCCGACGATGTCGACCTGGTCGTGCTGGGCGACTCGTTCACCGCCGCCGAGACCATTCAACGACCATTCTGGCA
>DAOUJB010000506.1:0-4797 GCA_034423155.1 Anaerolineae bacterium
GTGCCGATGTAGCCGGGCGAGACGCAATTGACGCGCACGCCACGATCCGCCCATTCGCCAGCCAGCGACTTGGTCAGCAAGATGACACCGGCTTTGGCTGCATTGTAATGAGATTGCGGCTGGGGCGTATTCGATATCATGCCCGACATAGACGCCGTGTTGACGATGCTGCCGCTGCCGCGCGCCAGCATGTGCCGTCCGATGGCCCGACAGCAATAAAAAACCCCGTTCAGGTTGACCGCCAGCATATTCAGCCACTCTTCGTCGGTCATGTCTTCGGCTTTGACGCCTTGGGCGATGCCAGCATTGCAAACGAGGATGTCAATCTGCGGGAAGGCAGCCAGCGCCGCCTCCGCCATGTTGTTCACGCTGCCCGAGTCGCGCACATCGACCTCAATGAACAGCGACTTGCGCCCCATGCTTTCGATTTCGGCGGCGGCATTACGTCCATTTTCGACCATATATTCGGCGATGATGACATCGGCTCCTGCAGCAGCCAGCCGGCGCGCGGTCGCCAAGCCGATGCCCCTGCCTGCCCCAGTGATCAGCGCGGTCTGCCCGCTAAGCTCAAAGTCTGCGTTGGACATTGCATCTATCCTTGCATGGTTTTTGTGTCCGATATGGCTGCCAGCTTACCACAAATGCAGGAGTCGCTAGTAGGGCGCATCGCTGGCTCGCTCTTGTTTTATTCACCAGCATGATTCAGCCGTAGGAGCGCGGCTTGCCTCGTCCAGTAGAAATGGGAAGTTCCAAAAAATGGGCGAAACAAGTATCGCCCCTACAGTTGGCCTCAAGATGAGAGATTCGTGATTCTGACAAATCTAAAGAGCAGTCAACAGTCAGCCGCCGATGTGATACATCTCGACCTTGCGCCGTTCTTCGCGGGCGTCTTCGGTGAGCGAGCTGCGGATTTCTGAGTAGCGGTCGCTGCGCGCGCGCCAGGTGCGGCTGATGATGGCGGCCAGTTCGTCATCGCTGGCTCCTGCCCGCAGCGGATCTCGCAGACTAGTGCCTTTCGTGCCAAACAGACAGGTGAAAATCTGTCCCTCTGGCGAGAGACGCATGCGCGTGCAAGCGCCACAAAATGGCTGCGTGACCGAGCTGATCAGCCCGATTTCGCCTTCGCCATCGCGATATTGATAACGCTGCGCCACCTCGCCGTAGTAGTTGCCAGGCGCGGGTTGTAGCGGCATCTCGGCATCGACAAGCGCTACGACCTGGCTGGATGGCAGCACCTGGTCCATGCGCCAGCCATTGCGATTGCCCACATCCATATACTCTATAAAGCGCACGATATGCCCGCGCGTCTTGAAGAAACGCGCCAGATCGACCAGGGTGTGATCGTTGGTGCCGCGCTGCACGACGGCGTTGATCTTGAGCGGAGAGAAACCAGCCTGTTCGGCCGCTGCGATGCCCTCCAGCACCTTGTCGACCCCGGCGCGCCCGCCATTCATCTGGCGAAAGATGGCATCGTCCAGCGTATCCAGGCTGATCGTCAGGCGCTTTAGCCCGGCGTCCTTGAGGGCGTCTATCTTTTGCGGCAGCAAGAATGCATTGGTGGTCATGGCCAGGTCGGCCACGCCATCAATCGCCGCAAGCATAGCCACCAGCTCTTCAATCCCCTGTCGCAACAGCGGCTCGCCACCGGTGAGGCGGATTTTCAGCGCGCCCTTTTGCACGATGATGCGCGTGAGGCGGGCGATCTCTTCGAATGTGAGCAGCTGCGGCTTGGGCAAGAATTTGTAGCGTTCGCCAAAGATCTCGGCGGGCATGCAATAAGGACAACGAAAGTTGCAGCGGTCGGTGACCGAGATGCGCAAGTCGCGCAGGGGGCGTTCAAAGCGATCGTGCAGAGTCATGTGCCGATGCCAGGTCGTCGCGGCGAATTTGCCCGAGTCTAGCACAAGACAGGCGCGGATTCTCTACTGCAAAACACTCGGGGACTCATCCCGCCGCTTGCCGAAATCCGTAGGGGCGAGACTCGTCTCGCCCACAATATCGCTGTTGACCATGAGGGCGGCTCAAGAGTCGCCCCTACGCGATTCCATTTTACTGTTGCATGACTATGTTGAATTCACTCGCATTCCGCTGTGATACAATGCCGGCGGTCAACCAAGAAGGAAGCACAAGCATGGCGCGGATCACCTGCAATAGTTGCGGAATGACGGCGCAAGCCACAGACTGGCGCTGCGAAAAGTGCGGTGGTCTGCTGGACTGGGTAGCGCTGCCGACCTTCGATCCTGCGCGCATCGTGCCGGACGACTTTTCCCTGTGGCGCTACGGGGCATTCCTGCCCGTCCAACAGCGCTTCAGCCTAGGCGAAGGCCTGACGCCGCTCGTGCCGCTGGATCTGGATGGCGCGCGCTTCCAGGCCAAGCTGGAATACTTGAATCCGACCGGCTCGTTCAAAGATCGGGGCGTGGCGGTCATGCTGAATCACCTGGCAGGCGCGGGCATTGCCGCGGCCATGGACAATTCGTCTGGGAATGCGGGCGCTTCGCTGGCAGCTTATGCGGCTCTGGCGGGCCTGCGGGCAACAATTTATGTGCCTAAAGCCAGCGCGGTCGCGAGCAAAAAAGCGCATATCCGCGCTTATGGCGGCGAAATCATCAAATCGGCCGATTTGCCCGCGGAGATCTATGCCGCAGCCGAAAGCCGCACCTACGCCAGCCACGCCTGGAATCCGAGCTTCGTGCTGGGGCAGCAGACAGCGGCTTGGGAAATCTGGGAACAACTGGGCAAGCGCGCTCCCGCTGCGGTGGCGGTGCCGGTCGGGCATGGCGGCTTGTTTTTGGGCATGTATCGTGGCTTCCTGGCGCTGCATGCGGCTGGTCTGCTCGCGCAAATCCCCCGCATGATCGCCGTGCAGTCGACCGGCGTCGATCCCATCGTGCGCGCATGGGAAGCGGGCGCAGAGACACCGCCGACCATCGTTCTCGCCGCAAGCGTGGCTGATGGCATCTTGGTGGACGAGCCGGTGCGCGGGCGGCAGATCTTGCGAGCGATCGCAGACAGCGGCGGCCTGGCTCTGCGCGTTGACAATGCCGACATCCTGGACGCGCAGCAGCGCATGCACACGCGGGGATTCATGATCGAAGCGACCAGCGCCGTGCCTGTCGCAGCCCTGCAGCAAATCCGCGAGCGGCTGGAAGATGCGGCGGACCTGGTCATCGCGCTGACCGGCAGCGGCTTGAAGAATTTGTCTGCCTAGCGCGCCTGTATCCGCTCTCGGCGCTTGCCTGTATACTATTGCCGAATCCGCGCGCGAGGCGAGGGGGCGTATGTCGCCGGACTTGTTCCATCAGCTGCTGGAAGCGCAACGACTGTCGCAAGAAGATTTGCTGCGGCGGCGTGGCGTGGTCGGCGTCGCCATCGGCTTTCGCAATTACAAAGAGCAAGTCACCGACCAGTTGGCGATGGCTGTGCTGGTGGAGCAGAAGAAACCGATCGAGGCGCTGAGCGCAGAAGATCTGGTGCCGCCGGATGTCAATGGCGCGCGCACCGATGTCATCGAAATCGGCCGGCTGGAAGCGCAGCTCAATCCGCGCGACCGTTTTCGACCCAATATCCCCGCTGGTGTCAGCATCGGGCATTACAAGGTGACAGCGGGCACGCTGGGCGCTGTCGTCTTTGACAACCAGACGGGTGAGCCGCTGCTGCTTTCCAACAACCATGTGCTGGCGAACAGCAACCAAGCCGCCATTGGCGATGCCGTATTGCAGCCGGGCACGACCGACCACGGCTTGCGTCCCGATGATGTGGTGGCGAAGCTGCATCGTTACGAGGCGCTGCGCTTTTACAACCAGGACGGTCCGATTCCAGTCCAGCCGCCCAGCACGCCGCCGCCGCTCTTCCCGCCCGGTGGCTGCGATATCGTCGAGATGTTCGTGACGGTGGGCAATGCTTTGAGCGCTTTGAGCGGTTCATCCAAGCGGCTGGCAGCGATAACCGTGCCCCAGGCGCAGGTGAGCGGATCAATCTTTCCCAATCGCATTGATGCGGCTTTGGCGCGTCCGATCAATCCGATGATGTTCCAGCAGAGCATCGCCGATATCGGTCGTCCTAACGGCATAGTGCAAGCGCAGCTGGGCATGCCCGTGCGCAAACATGGGCGCACCACCGGCTATACCGAAGGCAGCGTCACGCTGATGAATGCCACGGTGGATGTGTCCTATGGTGAGAATCTGAATGCGCGCTTCGCCGGGCAAACCATCACCACGCCCATGAGCCAGGGTGGCGATTCGGGCGCGCTGGTCGTGGCGGGCGATAGCCTGAAAGCGGTGGGCTTGCTATTCGCTGGCTCGCGGCGAGCGACGATCTTCACGCCAATCGAGACCGTGCTGGATACGCTGGATGTGCGGCTTTGAATCTCTGTGTCTGAGTGGCGATCAATGACGCGAAATCGGGCGATATGATATATTGCCCCTACTAGTCAATCGCCTGATACACCAGATTCGGATAGATGCTGCGCGGACGGTGTAGCTCTGCTGACCACATCTGTGTCATCATCAGCGTGATCATTTCTTGGCGCGGGTCGATGACCACATGCGTGTTGGCTGCGCCCGACCAGCCGTACTCGCCGATGGAGCTGTAGCCATTGGCGCGTCCGGGATCAAGCATGATGCGGAAGCCCAAGCCAAATCCATAACCATAGCGTTCGATGCCGATTTTCAGCGGCAGCATAGACTGCGGCACGGCGTTGGCGGTCATGCGCTCGATTGTTAGGGGAGCGACCAGGCGCGCGCCGTCCAGTTCGCCGCCATTCAGCAGCATATTGGCGAAGCGCAGATAATCGGC
>DAOUJB010000507.1:0-2447 GCA_034423155.1 Anaerolineae bacterium
CTTCTTTCATTTCGTGATACAGGTCGGTGCCTTCGCGGGTGCGCTCGCCCACGCCGGCAAAAACCGACAAGCCATCGTGCTGGGTGGCGATGGAGTTGATGAGCTCCTGAATGGTGACTGTCTTGCCAACTCCCGCGCCGCCGAAGATGCCGGTCTTGCCGCCTTTGGTCATGGGGGCGACCAGATCGATGACTTTCATGCCCGTCTCAAAGACCTCGATGGTCGGCGACTGGTCTTCAAACGAAGGCGCGTCGGCATGGATAGGACGGCGTTCGGCATCTGCGGGCACTTCCTCGCCCATATCAACCGGACGTCCGAGCACATTGAAGATGCGCCCCAGCGTCGGTTCACCGACTGGCACTGCGATAGGCTGGCCCGTCGCATAGGCGCTGGCACCGCGTGCCAAGCCATCGGTGGAATCCATTGCGACGGTCCGCACAGCGCTTTCGCCCAAATGCAGTTCGACTTCCAACACCAGGTCGTCTGCGTCCTCGCGTGGGACTTCTACCGCGTCAAAGATATCGGGCAGGTTGCCCGCGGGGAATTCCACATCCACCACATTGCCAAGCACCTGTGTAACCGTCCCTTGCTGTTGCGCCATCTCAGTTGCTCCTCATCTGTATAGCCGTGGAACCGCGCCCATTGACGCCGTTCTGCGTTTGTGGTCTGTTTTCGTTCGCGTCCAGGATAGCCTGGGCGGAATTGTCGATCGCCTGCTGCAGGGCGTTTGCGCCGCCGACGATATCCAGGATCTCGGCTGTGATAGCCGCCTGACGCGCCTTGTTGTATTGCAGCGTGAGGTCGGCGGTCAGCTGCGTGGCATTGTCGGTGGCGTTGCGCATGGCAGCCATCCGCGCGGCATGCTCGCTTGCTTGCGCTTCCAGCAGCGCTTGATACAACTGCAGCTCGGTGAAGCGCGGCACGATCTCGTCAACCACCGCTTCGGCGCTGGGTTCGTAGTCATAATTCTGGATGCCGCCGCTGACCGCCGCCACATCTTTGACATATTCGGCCGCCACCTGCTTGGCGATTGTATGCGTGGTCAAGGGCAGCCAGCCAAGCACAGCCGGGCGCTGCGCCAGCATGTTGATGAAGTCGGTGTAGGCGATAAGCACTTCGTCGACTTCGCCATCCAGGTAGGCATCCATGGCGATGCGCGCGATCGGCCTGATGTCGCTAAGTGTCGGCTCAGCGGGCATATCGGTGAACGAGGCGATGATATTCGCGCCCAGTCTGGCGAGGGAATCGCGCCCCTTGCGCCCGACCGCGACATAATCGACCGGCTTGCCCAGGCGCGTTTCGAATGCTTGTGCCACGCGCAAAATGTTGGTGTTGTATGCGCCGGCCAAACCGCGGTCGGATGTGATCACCACGACCATCACCCGCTTGACTTCTTCGCGCTCGACAAGCAGCGGATGCAGGGGCAAGTTCTTGCTGGCCGCCTGGATATTGATCAAGATTTCCCAGGCTTTTTCCGCATAGGCGCGGCTGGCAAATACACGCGCTTGCGCCCGGCGCACACGCGATGCCGATACCGCCTCCAGCGCCCGTGTGATCTGGGCGATATTGCGTACGCTGCGGATGCGGTTCTTTACTTCTCGGAGCGTCGGCATTTAGCGTCTCCTCACGCCGATTCTGCTGCGATGCGCCCTGTTTGCGGCGCGCGCTGTCTTCCTATGCATACAAGTACTCCCCGCTCGTCAGACCGACTGGGGACTAGCCCCAAGCCTCGTTGAAGGTCTTGATGGCGGACTCCAACTGTTCCTGGATCTGGTCTTTGGCGCGGGCGTTGCGGTTGTCGCGAATGAATGCGCCCGCATCGGCGAACTGAGTGCGCCAACTGCGCAGGAATTCTTCTTTCCAAGCCAACATGCGTTCGACTGGCACTTCGTCGGTCAAGCCGCTGGTGCCCGCATAGGTCAAAGCCACCTGCTCGTCCAGCGAAAGCGTCTGAAATTGCACCTGCTTGAAGAGCTCGGTCAGGCGCAGGCCGCGGTCCAACTGCTGTTGGGTGGCGCGGTCGAGGTTAGAGCCAAATTGCGCGAAGGCCGCCAGATCGCGGAATTGCGCCATCTGCAGCTTCAGACCGCCCGCCACATCTTTCATGGCGCGAGTCTGTGCGGCGGAGCCAACGCGGCTGACGCTGATGCCCGTGTTCAAGGCGGGGCGCAAACCGGCGTTAAACAGCTCGGACTCAAGATAAATTTGCCCATCGGTGATGGAGATGACATTGGTGGGGATGAAAGCCGATACATCGCCGAGCAGCGTTTCGATAACGGGCAGCGCGGTGAGACTGCCGCCGCCGCGTTCGTCGCTCAATTGGGCGGCGCGCTCCAGCAGACGGCTGTGCAAATAGAAGACATCGCCGGGGAAAGCTTCGCGTCCGGGCGGGCGGCGCATCAACAGCGAGACCTGGCGATAGGCATTGGCGTGCTTGGACAAGTCAT
>DAOUJB010000508.1:0-17726 GCA_034423155.1 Anaerolineae bacterium
ATATTGCCGTGCTTCTTGGGCGGGTTCTCGTCGCGCTTGTTTTGGAAGACTTGCAAGGCGTTGATCAGACGCGCCCGCGTGTTGTGCGGCTCGATGATGTCGTCGATGAAGCCACGGCTGGCTGCGATGTAGGGGTTGGCAAATGTAGCGCGATAATCATCCGCCAGTTCTTGCTTGCGCGCGGCTGGTTCATCCGCCTCTTTCAACTCGCGGCGATAAATGATCTCCACCGCGCCCTCTGGTCCCATCACAGCGATCTCGGCGGTGGGCCAAGCGATATACAAGTCGGCGCGGATGTGCTTGCTGTTCATCACACAATAAGCGCCGCCATAGGCTTTGCGCGTGGTCACCGTCAGTTTGGGCACGGTTGCCTCGCAATAGGCAAAGAGCAGCTTCGCGCCGCTCATGATGATGCCGCTGTGTTCCTGGTCGGTGCCGGGCAGATAACCGGGCACATCGACGAATGTGATCAGCGGCACATTGTAGGCATCGCAGGTACGCACAAAACGAGCGGCTTTTTCGCTGGCTTTGATATCCAGCACGCCCGCCAGCACCATGGGCTGATTCGCCACGATTCCCACCGCTGTGCCGCCCAGCCGCGCATAACCGCAGACGATATTTGCCGCGAAGTCTTCGTGCACTTCGAAGAAATGCCCATCATCGACGATCAGCTCGATCACGCGCTTGATATCGTAGGGCTGGTTGGGATTTTCCGGCACGATTGTGTCCAGCGCCGATTCGGTGCGCAGGGGATCGTCTGTCGTCGGCAGCGGCGGCGGGTCTTCCATATTGTTCTGGGGCAGATAACTCAGCAGCTCGCGCACCATGGTCAGCGACTGGGTTTCGTCATCGGCGACAAAATGGCAGACGCCGCTGATGCTGCTGTGCACCGATGCGCCGCCCAACTCTTCGAAACTCACATCTTCGTTGAGCACTTGCTTGACGACATCGGGTCCGGTGATGAACATGTAACTGCTGTTCTTGACCATGATGATAAAGTCAGTTAGCGCCGGGCTGTAGACTGCGCCGCCCGCGCAGGGTCCCATGATGACGCTAATTTGCGGGATAACGCCGCTGGCCAGCGTATTCCTCAAGAAGATATCGGCATAACCGCCCAGGCTCTCGACCCCCTCCTGGATGCGCGCGCCACCGCTGTCGTTCAAGCCAATCACAGGCGCGCCAACTTTTACCGCCATATCCATGATCTTGACGATCTTGGCCGCGTGCGCTTCGCTGAGGCTGCCGCCGATGACGGTGAAATCTTGCGAATAGACATACACCAGCCGACCGTCGATGGTGCCCCAGCCGGTGACGACGCTGTCGCTGAGCGGGCGGTTGCGCTCCAGGCCGAACTTGCTGCTGTGATGATGCACGAAAGCATCGACCTCGCGGAAGCTGCCGGGGTCAAGCAAGATATCGAGCCGTTCGCGGGCGGTCTTTTTGCCCTGGGCATGCTGCCGCTGGATGCGCGCTTCGCCACCGCCGCGCTGGCTTTCGGCGCGTTTGGCACGCAACTGCTCAGTTTTCGGGCTGGTCGTCATGTGTTCTCCCTGACGCGGCGCTTTACACGCAATGGCGCAGTATACGGCGAAGCGCAGGCATATTGTAGGGCAAGTTGGTGGCAGCCTTTTGGTCGCTTGTTTGCCCTCTTGATCCACCACTCAACAGGTCAGCTGTAGGGGCGATACTTGTATCGCCCATTTTACCCTTTCGCTCCTCGCCGGGTGGGTGAGACAATGGCTCGCAATGCCAGGTTACACAATCACTCCCACCGCATTGACCAGCTTTTCCATTGCCAGGTGATACCCCTCGGCGTCGTCCGTGTTGATGGTTATAGCTTGTTGCCGTTCCAGTTTGCTCGCCACTTCGGGAAACTCTGTATCCGTCCATTTGGCTGGCGATATTGTGTAACCATGCGACCAGATTTGGATGACAGGCACAGCGTGGGCAATCGCCCAGTTGATTTCACGCACAGTGTACTTGGAACAGTGTGTGTTGGGTCCAAGCAACACCACAAAGTATTGCGACGCTTTAACTTGCTTCTCAAGTCGTGCATGCCACTCGTCGGTTGGCTTGAGATTCATGTCGAAGAACGGCACGAGTCCGTGCAGCCTAAGCGTGTTATTGACGAGGAGCGCTAACAAGCTGCTTTCGCTGCGTTTGTAGGAGATGAAAATGTTGTAGGGTTCAGTTTCGTCCAGGAGGTCGAATGCCGCCTTGGTTAGCTGGTAATCTTTCTTGCGCCCCTCGCAGTAGCCGTGAGCTTGTAGTAGGCCTAATAGCCTTCCCCACTCAACGCTTTCCCAAACGCCAATCCATCGACTTCCCATATATTTCGCAAGAGTCTTGTCGTTTGACGAGTGTGGACTACGAGGCCACAACCTTCTATGAACGCCGAGTGCACACTCCTTCGCCAACAACTTCACCCGCGCCACATCGCCGTTCGGAATCGGCACACGCGACCGCTCTTCCAGGAACTTCTCCAACTCAGTCATTCCATCCACTTCGCATCTCCATCAGTCGTCATTTAACAAGCTGATTCCGATTCATAACGGGCGAGCCAGCGTCTCGCCCCTACGGCGTCCTATTCTGGCCGGGGCATCTGTATATGCACCTCACTGAAGGGCACTTGCGCAGAATTGGTCGCGCACCTACATTCAAGAAACTATCCACATACCGTCACGAATTGATCTGTCACACTTCAAGACCCAGCTTACGAATGCGGCTGCTGACTGCACCTGGTTGCCGATTCAGGGCAGCAGCCATTTCACCTATCGCAGCGCCGCTTTCATGCATCTTTCTTAGCAATTCTTCCTGCTGCTGTGTCCACGGTTCATAAGCGTTTGGGTATTTCCGCTTGATGGCAGCCAG
This sequence comes from Anaerolineae bacterium, assembly GCA_034423155.1. Classification (GTDB taxonomy): domain Bacteria; phylum Chloroflexota; class Anaerolineae; order Aggregatilineales; family Phototrophicaceae; genus UBA6055. The sequence goes on from DAOUJB010000508.1 coordinate 2,872, forward strand.
CCTGTCCTGATAGCTTGTAGTTGACGGTTTCTCTAGCTCCAGCGCTTCCTGCGCGGACGAAAATATGTCTTTGTATGTGAAGTCCGGGTGCATGGACAGTATCTGCTCATAGCTGTGCCCCTTGCTGATGAGCGCAAGAATTTGTCGTGATTTGTTGGAAAGATTCATGATTCTATCCTACCATCAACACCCGCAAACGCCTCAAATGTGCAATCCCGCGCAGCCAGCCCCAGCCGCGCCTTCACATCCGCGAAGATGTCCGTGTAGCTGCCTTCCATGCGCCAGCAGCCGCCCAAGCCCAGCGTCGCCACGACCCGCTCGATCGTCTCCGCAGCGCCTTCTATCTCGGTGAAATTGCCGAATGGCAGCTCATCCAGCACGATCTCGGCATCAGGCATTTCATAGGTCGTGCGGTATTTCTCGTAGATCAGCGCCACCCGATAACCCAGCCGCCGCAATATGAGGTGCATGGTGTCGAAGTCGCTAACGCTGACCTCCGCCTCAAGCCGACTGACGATGCCGCTTTCCACGCTGGCATCCGACTTGTATGTCAGATTGACCGCTGCATCTTGTCGCAGGCGCAGCACCTTGCCGCCCGCAATCAGCCCGCCATCGGCGCTGTCGTAACGGAAATTGCGCTCGAAGACGCGCTCTTTGACCAGCTTCGCGCCAGCAGCAGCCAGCGCCCGCTGCACAGCCGCCAGATCGGGCGTATGCAGCTTGATCTCGACTTCGCGCAGTTCTCTGGCGTCCATCATCACCTCAGCGGCAGCTCTTGCATGGCCGCGGGCAGGCAGTCATAGACGGCGTTGGCGATGCGCGAATAGGGCAGTTCTGGTTTGTCCGGCGCCAGGATGATGCTGTGAAGATGCGATCCGGTCGCGCGTTGCACCAGCCACAGCGGCGTATCAGCGCTGGACAGATCGGGTTGGTCGCGCAGCCTGCTGAATCGAACCGCGTCCAGCGCCTTGTGCAGCGGCTCAATTCTGTAGCGTTCCAGGCTCATGCGCAACGGCGACAGGTCGACGCCTTCATAGGCGACAAGCAACTCAATCGCGCCCAAATGCGTCTCCACGACGCGCGCCACCGAATGCCGCAACTGTCGCCGTCCATGATAGACGACCACTTGCAGCACAGAAATCACGCCCGAGCCTTGCGCTGCCGCCGCCAGGTCGATCAATCCCAAGCGCGCCGGCAACTGAAATATCTCACTATGCGCCAGATTCATTGTGCATGCACGGCAAGCGGCTCTCGCTGCTCAAGCCCCGATCAGTTTTCCAGCACAACTTTGCCAAAGACGGCGTTATTCTCCAGCAGCGTTTGCGCCCGCCGCGCCTCGTGCAGTGGCAGCCGCGCGCCAATGACCGCTTGAATGCGCCCGGCGAAGACTTGTTGCATGAAGCGCTCATAATCCTGGTGCGGTCCCATCGTGCTGCCGATCAGCGAGATATGCCGCGTGAACAGCTGCGCGACATTCATGTCAAAGCTATAGCCGCTGGTGCCGCCGACGATCAGAATGCGTCCGCCGATGCGACAAGCGCGCAGGCTTTGCCCCAGCGTGGCCGCGCCGACATTGTCCACCACCACATCCACGCCGCGCTTGCCCGTGAGCTGGTAGACCGCCCGCGACCAGCCCGGTTCGTCTTCGCGGTTGATGGTGATGTCCGCGCCGATGGTTTCTGCCTGTGCGCATTTTTCGGCATTGCTGCCCACCACGATAACCTGCGCGCCGGCCAGCTTGGCGATCTGGATGCTGATGCTGTTGACGCCGCCGCCCGCGCCCACGATGAGCACGGTTTCGCCGGGCTGCAAGCCTCCGCGCGTGATCAGCGAATGCCAGGCGGTTACGCCGACCAAGCCCACCGCCGCCGCCGCGCCAAAGTCGAAATCGGGTGGCATCTTCAGCAAGTTGCGCTGTGGCAACACCACAAACTCGGCTGCTGTCCCGCTGTGATGCTCGCCCAGGATGGCGATGCGCGTCTGATTCTCCAAACCCGTCTGCAGCGCTGGATCATCGGGCGGCACGATGGTGGGGTCGATGCAGACGCGGTCGCCGGGCGCAAAGCGAGTCACTCCCGCGCCAACCGCATCGACAAGGCCAGCCCCATCCGCGCAGATCACATGCGGGAAGTCCAGTTCCAGCCCTCGCCAGCCCGCGCGCACCCATAGATCCAGCCGATTCAACGCCGCCGCTTTGATGCGCACGCGCACTTCTCCAGCGCCCGCTTCTGGCACAGGCAGATCGTCCACATATTCGACGACTTCCGCGCCGCCGTGACTGGTCAATACTGCTGCTTTCATCGCCACCCCAATTCCTTGCGAGCGAAGACCATGCGCTGGATCTCGCTCGTGCCTTCATAAATCCGCATAATGCGCATCGCCTCATGCCCTTGCGCATCTTGCCGCGTAGTATACCATTCAAATAGTTGCCTGTGGCTGTCGCGGGAGCACCAGCGAACATGGAAGCGGAAAACATCACCCTGAATCATATCGCCTTGGTCGTGCCAGACCTGCACGAAGCGCTGGTTTTCTGGGGCGAGCAGTTGGGATTGCCGGCGATCGGAGCGGTGCAGACCATTCATGACGAAGGGGTCGATGTCGCCTTCTTGCAAATCGGCGCTGCGCAGCTGGAATTGATCCAACCGAGAGACCAGGCAAGTGGCGTCGCCCGTTACCTGGCCAAGCGCGGACCGGGCATGCATCATCTCTGCCTGGAAGTGGCCGATCTGGATGCCAAGCTGGGCGAATTGGCTGCGCAAGGCATTGAACTGATCAACGAATCGCCCCGCCAACGCCACGGCCGGCGCTATGCTTTTGTGCATCCGGGCAGTACCGGCGGCGTCTTGCTGGAATTGTACGAGCGCGAATAATGCTCATGCCGATCCTATAAGACGCTAACGCCACAGTCGCGCCCGCTGCGTGTACAATCAAAGCAACTCCCGACACCAACGCGAGCCAACCATGAGCAGCAGACAGATCGTCCTTCCCGTAACCGGCATGACCTGCGCCATGTGCGTAGGCAATGTCGAGCGCACGCTGAAACGCGCAGAAGGCGTGCAAAGCGCCAGCGTCAATCTGGCCACCGAACAAGCCAGCGTCGCCTACGAAGCCAGCGCTGTATCGCCTGCCGACCTGGCAGCCCGACTGGAACGCGCCGGTTATGGCGTGGCCGCCGCGACCATGGACCTGGCGGTCACCGGCATGACCTGCGCCATGTGCCAGAAAAATGTCGAGCGCGCGCTGAAGCGGGTCGATGGCGTGCTGGAGGCAACTGTCAACCTCGCCAACGATACCGCCAGCTTGGCCTATCTGCCCACACTGGCGAGGCGTGGCGACTTTGCGCGCGCGCTGGAGCGGGCTGGCTATGGCCTTATCGAGGTGGCCGAAGCCGACTCGCCCGATGATGCCGAAGCCGCCGCCCGCAGAGCCGAAACTGCGCGTCAACAACGCCTGCTGCTCATCGGCGCGATCTTCACGATTCCGCTGACCATCCTGAGCATGACGCGCCATTTTCTGCATCAAGTCCCCTTTCTCGGCGAGCATTTCGCCTGGCTGGCAGCCGATAGCTGGCTATTCGTATTTGGCGCCCTGGCCACGCCGGTGGTGTTTGTACTGGGCAGGCAATATGTCAGCGGGGCGATTAAGTCGCTGCGCAATGGCACGGCGAATATGGATGTGCTGGTGGCGATGGGCTCGCTGGCTGCCTATATCTATGGGCTGATCGTGCTGTTGGGCATCCTTTTCGACTTTTCCGATGTGGTCGGCAAGTCCGATTATTTCGAGTCGGCTGCGGTCATCCTGACGCTGATCACGCTGGGCAAGCTGCTGGAAGCGCGCGCCAAAAGCCGCACCAGCGCCGCCATCAAGAAGCTCATCAATCTCGCGCCAAAAACCGCCACCCTGCTGCGCGACGATCAGCCTGTCGAAATCCCCATCGACGAAGTCCTCATCGGCGACAAGCTGCTGGTCAAGCCCGGCGAGCGCCTGCCGGTGGATGCGCTGGTCGTGGCTGGCAGCTCGGCGGTGGACGAATCACTGCTGACGGGCGAAAGCCTGCCCGTGGACAAAGCGGCCGGCGATGAAGTGATTGCGGGAAGCATCAACCAGCAGGGCCGGCTGGTCATCGAGGCGCAGCGCATCGGCAAAGACACGACTTTGGCGCAGATGATCGACCTGGTTCTGCGCGCCCAAGCCAGCAAAGCGCCTATCCAGGCTGTGGCCGACCGCGTCGCGGGCTACTTTGTCCCGGCGGTGATTGTGTTGGCGCTCATCACGCTGCTGGGCTGGCTGACCATCGGCGGCGCGACATTCCCAAGTGCAATTTTGAACATGATCGCCGTGCTGGTCATCGCCTGCCCCTGCGCGCTGGGCTTGGCCACGCCGACAGCCATCATGGTCGGGGGCGGGCGCGGCGCAGAACGCGGCATCCTATTCCGCGACAGCGAAGCCCTGGAACGCAGCGCGAGCTTGACGGCTGTGCTGCTGGATAAGACCGGCACGATCACGCAAGGCAAGCCAGAACTGACCGCGCTTGTCGGGGCAGGGGATCAGGCGAAGGAGCGCGTGCTGCAATACGCCGCCTCTGCCGAAGCCGCCAGCGAGCACCCGCTTGCCCAGGCTGTGCTTTCTGCAGCCGCACAGCGCAACATCGAATTGCTGCCGCTGGACGAATTTGCAGCGCTGCCCGGTCGCGGCGTCGTGGCGAGCATTGACGGCGTGGCAGTGACGCTGGGCAGCCCGCGATTCATGCGCGAACGCGGCATCGACGCATCGGCATTGGACGCCGATATCGCAGCCATGCAAGCGCGCGGTGATACGGTCGTGCTGCTGGCGCTGGATGGCGAATTGGCGGGCGCGCTATCCCTCGGCGATCAGCTGAAAGCCACCGCCAAAGCCGCCATAAAAACCCTGCAAGCCAGCCGCCTGCAAGTGACCATGATCAGCGGGGACAATGCGCAAACCGCGCAGGCAATCGCAGACGCAGTCGGCATCGAGCGCGTGCTGGCCGAAGTGCTGCCCGCCGATAAAGCCGCCGCGGTCGAGCAGTTGCAGCGGGAAGGTCAGCGCGTGGCGATGGTCGGCGATGGCGTCAACGATGCGCCGGCGCTGGCGCAGGCCGATGTCGGTTTTGCCATTGGCGCAGGTGCCGATATCGCCATCGAAGCCGCCGATGTGACGCTGGTCAGTGGCGACCTGCGCGCGCTTTCAACGGCGATTGACCTGAGCAAAGCGACCCTGCGCACCATCCACCAAAATCTCTTCTGGGCGTTCATCTACAACATCGTGCTGATTCCGGTGGCCATGCTGGGCGGTCTGCTGCCCATGTTCGCGGCCGCTGCGATGGCGTTCTCGAGCGTGTTCGTGGTGACGAATTCGTTAAGGTTGCGGGGGCGGCGGTTGGCTAGTTAGCCGCTTCATAAGAATTGCGTAAACATTTCTTCGAGTCGAGCACCGGGCGCAACCTTTCGTTGTGATGGTGTTATATGTACTGTCGGAAATCAATGGTAGGAGGCGAAATGCCACTCGAAATCGATATGCTGTCAGTAGGTGACGGTGATGCAATTGTTGTTTGCACAAGTGAAGGTGACCGGGAACACGTCGTACTCTTTGATTGCGGAGGTAAAGAAGATGCCTCAATTGTCGTAGATCACCTCGCGGCATACACAAGAAGAGGTAATATCGTGGATCTTTTAATCAACACGCATCCGCACAACGATCACATTCTAGGACTTCGGGACATTGTAGAGCGACTTTGCGTCAAAGAGATTCTTATCCACGAACCAGACAGCTATAGGGCGGCTATCGAATCAAACAAGACCTTTTACCATGCGGAAGGGCGTTACGAAGCAAATCAGTCGATTAAGGTATTGGGTGACGCAATTTTGTTCATTGACTCGAAAACGATTCCTAGATCGCAGCCATTCGCTGATGCGACTCAACCGGTTAAACTTCTGGACGGCGGAGAACTGACCATTCTTGGCCCGACAGAATCATTCTATGAGCAACAGGTTCAGTCAATGAAATCCTCGGATCGTTTCCGCGAAACTGCGGGAGACTGCGAGATCATAGACGCGGAAGACGACAACAGCCCCTTCAACAAGAGCAGCGTAATTTGCTTGATAACGCATGGGAGTTTCAAATACTTGCTTACTGCCGATGCGGGACCTTCAGCACTAGAAAACGCAAAGGAGTTTGCGAAAGGAGAATTGAAGGCCGTCCACTGGATGCAGATTCCGCATCACGGCAGCAAGTACAATATTTCTTGTGAGTTGATCGAGTATTTTGCTCCCTCGCTGGCATATGTTTCCGCCGCAGGTACTCATTCGAATCGACCCAACGCCGCAGTGGTCAGAGCCTATAAGGACTTCCCCGGGAAAGATTCTGGAAGCAAAGTTTATGGAACACATAAGACTGGAAGTCTCTGGATACACTCAGTTGGTGCTCAAGAACGAGGCAATTATCATCCCCTGACTGAAGAAGACGAATTGGACAGAGACGGGAAGTAAAAATGGCGGAAGTACGCAATCGAGTAGGTATCGCTTTGTCAGGCGGCGGTGTACGGGCCGCCGTCTTTCATTTCGGTGTTTTGGCTCGAATGGCCGAAGACAGCCTGTTGGAGAACTTAACGTACATATCGACAGTCTCCGGTGGCAGTCTGGGAATGGGGCTGATACTCAATCACCACGGCAATTCTTTTCCGTCGAGCGACGATTATCTATGCAACACAGTTCCAAGCCTCAAGCGACTGTTGACGACTGTCGACTTGGGAAAGACGTACGCCAGAAAAGTGAAGCGATCACTGTCGTTGTTGCGTCGGCGCACGGCGAGTGACTTCGCACGCCACATTGAGGAGAAATGGCACATCAATTCGACGCTCGCTGATCTTCCGGAGATGCCAATTTGGATTATCAATGCCGTGTGCTATGAGACCGGAAAGAACTGGCGCTTTAGGAAGAAACGGATAGGTGACTACACGTTTGGGTATACGATTGCTCCTGACATTCTGATCAGTGAGGCGATTGCCGCATCGTCGGCAGTGCCATTTGCTATTGGACCTCTCGAGATCGAAACCCGCGACAGAGTCTGGTTCGAATATGATGATGATGGTGTTACGACCTATGAGATAGAACCACCGCATGAAACTGTCCATCTATTTGATGGCGCCGCTTACGATAATCTAGGGATTGAAGCTCTTTTGAAGAGAAAGGAATCCGACATTAATTTTTTGATTGTGAGCAACGGAAGCGAGAAAATTCAGGACTCACAGTATCGTCGCGACTGGAGAGATTACAAACGACTTTTTGAGATAGTTTATCGTCGCGGCATAGACATGTATTCACGCTATTTTGTGAAGCACTATTTGGAAGGCCTTAGTCGAGGAGGACGATATCTGCAATTTGGCAACAGCGCGAAATACATACTTTGCAGGGAAGAGAAATTGTCTATGCTAGACCGACTAACGTGTCCATTGACAGATGAGGAACTTGAACAAGCAAAGAACATTTGTATCGCGCAATTCAAGCTATCGACCGAGCAATTCAATTTGCTGTATAGGCACGGCTATGAGGTAGCAAACTGTACCCTGTACGCACGTGACCCTGCTAAATTCGAGCTTCGGACAGACTTTCCTAACCTGTAAGTTGTGGTTGAAGAATTTGCTTGGAGAAAACCGCGCGACCATCCACTCACCCCTTCACACCCACCCACACTACTCCGTCCCTGAAACTCACCGCTAAACATAGCCCCATCCCCCGTCTTCATGCCTCCCAACCTCTATGGCAAAAAAGCTGTGCTACACTCCCTGCCACCACAGCGCCCCCCCATGACCGACTCCCCCATCTCCCCCGACCACATCGCCGCTGCCGAAGCCCTGCTCGACCTGGAATTCACGCCCGCTCTACACTTTGACGCCGACGCTGTGTAGGGGAAGCGGTTGGCGGACAAGTAGCGCCAAATAAACGACTTATGCGACGGCGATATCGACAGCCATGCCTGCGACGACCAGGCAGACGATAATGGCCACCCAATGCCAGGTCTTGAGCGGGCTGTCGCTGGCGAACTTCCATTCCGCGGCGATCCAAGCGATGGTAAAGACCACCCACAGCCACAGCGCATTGGCCCCCACGATAATCAGCGCGAAGTAAATCAGCGCGAAGACTGCGGTCACGATCAGCGTATTTCGATAGGCTTTTAGCTTGTCCATTCGATTCACCCTTCTGTATCTTGCATATACGATAGCGCTGCCCTTTGGAAATCAACGATGAGCTGCTCTTGATCGACTGAGGTGGGACCAAAGGCGAATCGTGGCGAGCTCATGGCTTTTTGCTGCTGCTCGCAGGCGTAGATGTCTTCAAGCATGAAGTCGCCGGAGCGCAATGGATCGGCTTCCGCCTGATAGCCGAACGCTTGACTGGCCCAAGCCCCGACTTTCTCGTAGACCTTGGCAATTGCCAGGTTGATACCCTCCAGTGCCGTCCGTGTGCGCATCTTGACTCGGGTCTTAGCCGGCGCGACCGGGATCACCTCGATCGTCGACCAGGAATATTCTGTTCCGGCGATGCCGAAATTGGGAAACATCATGTGCACAAACGCTCCCCAATTTTCTGCCTCTTGCATCAGTAGCGGCATATAGCTGTTTGGCGATGTTTCGAGGTAGCGCCTGTAGTCTCGGGACGGCGGGTCGTAAGTGGCGATATGCCCGACGCCGGAAACACGGCTCTGTAGTTTCGCGTGATCATACATATTCAGTGTTTCGGAATGCAGATGCGACAAATGATAGACGTCAATATAATTCTCGACGAAAATCTTCCAATTCGCCTTTACTTCGTATTCGCGCACATCGGTTTCTATGAGAAGCTCTGGCTTGTGGGGACCAAAGTAGTCGGGAAAATCACCTAGCCATGCCTCAAAAGCCATGCACCCGGCATCCGGATTCACGAAGATCATTTCCTTCCATACCGCTACCGAAGCCGGAAACAAGCTCCACTCGCTCATGTCGAGATCGGGGAATTGGGCGCGTCGCTGTGGAACGCCGATCAACTTGCCATCCAGCGAGTACACCCAATCATGGTACGGACACTGGATAACCTTCTTGCGATTGCCCGTCACTTCGAGCAATTGCGTGCCGCGGTGGCGACAAATGTTGTGCCAGGCTTTCAAGCCGCCGTTTTCATCTCGAACAACAATGATGGGATATGCGCCCGCGTTCAAACAGGTGTAATGCCCGGGTTCGGGTATGTCCTCGTCCATACCCGCGAATTGCCAGGCGCGCCCGAAGATCAGTCGCTGCTCCCGTTCAAACCATGCTTGCGAGGTATACGCTTCAATCGGCAGCAGCATCTTCGTCTCGTTTCCAAGCATGGTTTACCCTCTCTCGTCGGTGCCAAAGCCGGCAGTTAATGTGCGGAATACCAGCTCTGCGGCATCATTGCGGGCGATGTCACCCTCTTCAATTGCTTCCCAAGCCATGTAAATCATGCTGTCGATGACTCGCGCAATCCATGCGTCGGGGATGTCCATGGCGATTCCCCCCTCTTGCTTTGCCCAAGCAATCATCTGCCGCAGCGCCTCAAGCTGCCCGGCGTAAATGCGCGCGATCTCTTCGTCTTCCATTACGGCGTATTCGCGCGAGAGAAAATGAAGGCGCTCGCCCATGGGAATCAGCTTCTCCAGCATGGCATAGAGTGCGTCCATCGCCGTCATAGTTTGAGCGAATATGGGCATCAGCTCAGTGTCAATTTTACGCAGGGAGTATAGGCAGATTTCACGAATCAGGGCATCGCGGCGTGGGAAATGACGATACAGCGTGGCGCGTCCAATGCCAATCGCCACCGCCAATTCCGAGTAGGTGCTGTCCGGCTTGCGCGCTAAGGCGGCGATGGCGGCGCTTAGAATTTTCTCTTTGCTCGCTGCCATTTCACTCTATGATACTATGCTGTCTTGAATGAGACTCCAGTGTCTCATAGTCGCTATTGCCTGTCAAGCGTCAGCCGTAGAAGGCTCTGCGCTAAAAGTAGCCTGTGCTACACTCGCATTCATAACCACAGCGCACAGAGGACTCCACCCATGACAGACTCCCCCATCTCCCTCGACCACATCGCCGCTGCCGAAGCCCTGCTGGACCTGGCATTCACGCCCGACCAGCGCGAGCAGATGCGCAAAGTTCTCAACGACCGCCTTGCCCATTTCGCCGCACTGCGCGCTGTCCCGCTCGACAATTGCATCCCGCTCTCGCTCAACTTCAGCGTGGACGCAGCCGATCCCGCGCCGGCGACCGTCCCGCGCAGCTTCGCCATGAGCGCGCAGCCGTCCGTCACGCGGCCCGCCGACCTGGAAGATGCCGCCTTCTACACCGTGACTCAGCTCGCCGAGCTCGTCCGCAGCCGCCAAGTTAGTTCCCTGGAATTGACCGAGATGTACCTGCGCCGCTTGAAACGCCACGACCCGGTCTTGCAGTGCGTGGCCGCCTATACCGAAGAGCTCGCCTATACGCAGGCGAAACGCGCCGACGACGAAATCGCCCGCGGGCTGTATCGCGGACCGCTGCACGGCATCCCCTGGGGCGCGAAAGACCTGCTGGCCACGCGCGGCTATCCAACCCAGTGGGGTGCGATGCCCTACAAAGACCAGCAGCTTGATGTCGATGCGACGGTCGTGCAGCGGCTGGAAGCGGCCGGCGCAGTGCTGATCGCCAAGCTGACCCTGGGCGCGCTCGCCAATGGCGATGTCTGGTATGGCGGCACGACCAAGAACCCCTGGGACACCAGCGAGGGCAGCAGCGGTTCATCGGCGGGCTCGGGCGCGACGGTCGCGGCGGGCCTGGTCGGTTTCGCCATCGGCACGGAGACCATGGGCAGCATCGTATCGCCATCGACGCGCTGTGGTGTCAGCGGCTTGCGGCCCACTTTCGGGCGCGTCAGTCGCTATGGCGCGATGGCGCTCTGCTGGAGCCTGGACAAGATCGGTCCTATGTGTCGCTCGGTCGAAGATTGCGCCCTCGTTTTCAGCGCTATCTATGGTCCCGATGGCTTGGACATGACGACTACTCCCGAGCCGTTCAGCTGGGATCCAGCGCTCGATGCGAGAAAATTGCGCATTGGTTATGTCGCCAGCGCTTTTGAAGCGGCCGATGCGGGCGAAACGGATGCCCATCATCGCCAGCAGGGCGCGGAGTTGCAGCGCGTAAACCAGGTCAACAGCGCGGCCGTGCTGGATGTCATGCGCGCCGAGGGCTTCCAGCTACAGCCGATCGAATTGCCCGATACCGATTTGAGCGGGCTTTGGATCGTGCTGGCTGCGGAGGCGGCCGCTGCCTTCGACCAAATCACGCGCGATGGTCGCGTCGACAGCATGAAGCGGCAAGACGACGGCGCCTGGCCAAATACCTTCCGCGCCGCCCGCTTTATCCCGGCTGTCGAATACATCAACGCCAACCGCGTCCGAACGCAACTGATGCACGACATGGCTCGCGTCATGGCGGACATTGATGTGTATATCTCGCCCAGCTATGGCGGCAGCAGCTTGGGGCTGACCAACCTGACCGGTCATCCTACCGTGGTCGTGCCGAGCGGCTTCACCGCCAAACGCACGCCGACCAGCATCACCTTCGTGGGCGGGCTGCACAAAGAAGCCGAGACTCTCGCTGTCGCCAAAGCCTATCAAGATGCTACCGACTGGCACTTGCAGTATCCGAATCTGAACGACTGAGCCAGCAAGTCCGCAACGACACGCCCCTCTCTAGCTCCGTCGGAGTGGGGCTACACAGCCTCCAGCAAAGCCGCAATCTCCCCTCGCACCTGCGGGTCATCGTCCAGTTCGTACAGAATCTTCAGCGACTCCTCGCTATCCTCGCCCATCGTCCGCCACAGCCCCCACGCCGCATGACCCCGCACAAGCGCGCTTTCATCCAGCAGCAAATCAGTCAGAATCGGGACAAGGCTCTCGTCTCGCCAGTTGCCCGCGGCGATGCAGGCATTGCGCACCAGCCGATCCCGCCCGATTCGCTCCACTGCCGTCCCCTGGAAATACACGCGAAACATGCGGTCGTTAAACGCCAGCACATCCGCCAGCAGCGGCGCAACGCGGTCGAAATCCTGCGGCCAGAATGCAAAGTCCATGACAGGTTCCGCGAAGCGCTGGAACGGGCAAACATCCATGCAGATATCGCAGCCGAAAATCCAGTTGCCGAAGTCGGCGCGCAGCTCGCGGTCGACCCAGCCCTTGTTCTCGATCGTGTGATAGCTGATGCAGCGGCGGGCATCCAGCACGAACGGCGCGGGGAAGGCATCGGTCGGGCAAGCCGCCAGGCAGCGCGCGCAAGTGCCGCACATGGTCTCGCGCGCAGGGCTGTCATATTCGTCCAGCTCGAGGCTGGTGATGATCTCGCCGAGGAAGAAGCTGCTACCCCGCCGCGGATGGATCAGCATGGTGTTCTTGCCGATGAAGCCCAAACCAGCCTGTTGGGCGTGGCTGCGCTCGAGCAAAGCGCCGGTATCGACATAGACCTTTTGGTCTAGCGCTCCGCCGGAATTCTCCAAAATCCACTCGGCGAAGCTCTCCAGCCGCAAGCCGAGCACACGATGATAATCCAGGCCCCAGGCATAACTGGCGATGCGTCCGCGGGCTGGGTCGTTCAGCGCGTCTTCATCGGCGAAACAGGCATGATAATCGAGTCCGACGATGATGAGCGAACGCGCGCCAGGCAAGATCTCGCGCAGGTCTTGTCGCCGCCGCACACGATCCGGGCGCGCCATATACGCCATCTCGCCGTGCATGCCCCGCCGAATCCAGCGCAGATAACTCGCCAAAGTAGGCGAAGGCTCGGCTGGCGTAAGGCCGCACAGGCTGAATCCCAACTCGCGCGCCTGGTCACGGATGCGGGCGGCTGTCAGGGGCATATCAAGCGACAGGAGCGGCGGGCTCTTGCCTAGTTGTCTTGCTGCGGCGGATAGTCGATCTCTTGCAGCAGCGCGACGATGCCCTCCAGCGTGGCGGGCGCGTCGAACTGTACTTGGATTGACTTGCTGGCTACATCGCCATCGACAGCGGCGACGCCGGGCAATTCACCCAACTCGAACTTGATCGCGCCGACGCAGCCGGCACAGCTGATGGTGGGTACGACAAGCGTTTCATTTTGCATACTGCCCTCCGGGTGTCTAATTTTGCGGACGATATGGTATATCGCCCCTACATCCCGCTACATGATACCGTCATCTCCCGACCTGTCGACAGCATCTGCGGGGGCAGTTTGCTTCCCCCTGACCTGTCGGGGGACCGAGGGGGTTCATGGTTGTTACATGAATGCCTGGATGCCGGTCTGTGCCCGCCCCAAAATCAGCGCGTGGATGTCGCTGGTACCTTCGTAGGTGTTGACCGCCTCCAAGTTCATCACATGGCGGATGACATGAAATTCATCGGAGATGCCATTTCCGCCGTGCATATCGCGCGCTGTCCGAGCGATGTCCAGCGCCTTGCCGCAAGAATTGCGCTTGATCAGCGAAATCATCTCTGGTGTGGCGGCGTTTTCGTCCAGCAACCTGCCGACTCGCAGCGCGCCCTGCAAACCCAGCGCAATCTCGCTCTGCATCTCAGCCAGCTTGAACTGGATGAGCTGATTCGCCGCCAGCGGACGCCCAAATTGTTTGCGGTCCAGGGTGTATTGACGGGCGGCATGCCAGCAGAACTCCGCCGCGCCCAAAGCCCCCCAGGCGATGCCATAGCGTGCGCGATTCAAGCAGCCAAAAGGACCTCGCAAGCCGCTTGCGCCGGGCAGCAGATTCGCCTCTGGCACGAAGACCTCGTCCATCACAATCTCGCCGGTGCTGCTGGCGCGCAGACTGAACTTGCCGTCGATGGCCGGCGTTGACAAGCCCGCCATGCCCCGCTCCAGGATGAAGCCGCGGATCGCTCCGGCGCGCTCGCCCTCGACTGCTTTCGCCCAGACCACAAAGACATCGGCGATGGGCGAATTGGTGATCCACATTTTGCTGCCGTGCAAGCGCCAGCCGCCAGCGACCTTTGTTGCGCGCGTCTCCATGCCGCCGGGATCGCTACCATGGTTGGGTTCAGTCAAGCCGAAGCAGCCGACAAGCTCGCCGCTGGTCAACCCGGGCAGGTAGCGCGCTCGCTGTTCGTCTGTGCCATACGCATAAATAGGATACATGACCAGCGAGCTTTGCACGCTCATGGCGCTTCGATAGCTGCTGTCGACTCGCTCGACTTCGCGGGCGATCAAGCCATAGCAGACATAATTCAAGCCCGCGCCGCCGTGCTCTTCTGGCAGCGTCGCGCCCAGCATGCCCAACTCTGCCATTTCGTAGTAGATATCGCGGTCGAATTGTTCGCGCCGATTCGCTTCCAAGATGCGCGGCATCAGCCTGGCTTGGCAATATTCCCGCGCCGCATCCCGCACCATGCGTTCTTCGTCATCAAGCTGCTGGTCAAGCAAGAAGGGGTCGTCCCACTGGAACTGGCTGGGCATTGGCGTATGTCCTCGCGGCATCTGATTCCTCATGCCTATTGTAAACCGCAGTTGCGGCATTTTGCACGGGCAGTCGGCAGTCAGGCAGTTCGTCCCTTATCGTGGCGCAGCCCAGCGGCTATACTATGCGTCCCCCAAGCAAGGGGTGGCTTGGACTGGGCGGGAGTAAGGAAGCGATACGCGACATGGAGCAAGACAAGATCCTCGTGCGCGGCGCTCGCGAGCACAATCTCAAGGACATCGATGTCGATATCCCCCGCAACCAACTGGTTGTCATCAGCGGTCTGTCTGGCTCGGGCAAGTCGTCCCTGGCCTTCGATACCATCTTCGCCGAAGGGCAGCGGCGTTATGTCGAAAGCCTGAGTTCATACGCCCG
>DAOUJB010000509.1:0-17163 GCA_034423155.1 Anaerolineae bacterium
CATGTGAACGCGGCCTTCGATCTTCGGGTCGACCGGTTTGCCGCGCAGCATCTCAATCAGCACGAAGACGATGCGTCCGCCGTCCAGCGCCGGAATGGGCAGCAAGTTGCTGATGCCCAGGAAGATGCTGATCAGGGCGATGAAGTTGAGCATGATGGTGGGACCTTCGTTGAAGCTGCGCTGCAAGAATTCGCCACCGATTATGCTGATGCCGATGATGCTGATGGGGCGCGCATCGCGGCCCGTGAGCGAGCCATCCAACAGCTGACCCGGTATAGACGCGATCAAACGGAAAGTCCCGGCAGTCGTGCGCAAGCTGTGGGCGATGGCATCGGGCACAGTCTGCGGGACGAGTTCTTTCTTGTAGCCAGCGTTGGCAAAGCGCGTGGCATCGCCCAAGCCAAACTGCGAACGGATCAGAATGCCCAGCCTGCCCTGCCCCTCTGGCGCTTCAATCCGCGGTATGACGCTGATATCCAGCCGTTCCCTGCGCCCGTCATCGTGTTCGCGCAGGATGGAAAGTGGCAACAGCTCGCCGGCGAAGTCTTGCGCAGCTTCTGACAAGCGGCTGGCTGGGTCGCCTGAGGATGGTATGTCGCTGCCAGCGATCTGCGCCACCAAATCGCCAGGCACGATGCCCGCTTTTGCCGCTGGCGAATCTTCGACCACGCCCAGAATCTGCACATAGCCAGCTCGCCCGGCAAAGTCGGACTTTGTAGTAACCACATAGCTTTCGCCATCTGTCGCGCGGATCAGCGAAAAGTCGATTTGCTCGCCTGGATAAGCCGCCAGCAGATCATGAAAGGCCGCGAAATCGGCAAAGCGCTGACCGTTGACGCGCTCAATGGCATCGCCGACCTGCACAGGCGTATTGGCGAAAATAGAATCTGGCGGAATGGCGGCGACTTGACTCAGACCGCCCACGGGCAGCGACAAGCCGATCAGCGCGACCAGGAAAAACAGCAGCATCGCGGTCAGAAAATTGGCAAATGCGCCAGCCGCCATGAAGAAAATGCGCGCCAATGGCGGCGCCTCGTTCACCGATAGCATCGCCTGCTCATCGACGCCACGCATCCGCAGCATCTCTCGCTCGCTGACAATGCGCACCGGACCCGAGCGCCGATGCTCAATGACCACGCGGTCGCGCTTGACCTTGTCTTCGCTGGCGGGCCCAATCATGTCTTCGCCGAGGGGCCGCACGAATCCGCCCAGCGGTAGCAAGTTCAGCGTGAATTCTGTTTCGCGCCAGGTGAAAAGGCGGCGCACGCGCGGTGGAAAGCCAATGCCGAATTCCAGCACATTGATGCCCACCAGCCGCGCAGCCACAAAGTGCCCTAGCTCGTGAATGATGATGGCCGGGATCAGCACCAGCGCGAAGGCGGCAATGGCAAGCACGATATCATTTGCGGCGACAGGGTTCACGATCGGCTTTCCCTCACGGTTGATCGTCTCGTTGCGTTCATTATACGCGTGCCAGGCGATTTTGTGCAAGCAGCCGCAGCCCGTCCCGCCATCACTCGCTGGGGGGCAACACCACCGCGCCGCCGCCAACGCCCGAGCGCAAAATGTCCATCGCCGGTGACAACTCGGATAGCCGTGCGGCCACCGCCGGGGCATCATCCGCCGCGCAGATGCAATGCACATTGGGTCCGGCATCCAGCGTATAACAGACGCGCAGCCCTGCGTCTTCCCGCCAGCTGCGCACCGCTTCCATCACCGCCAGCGTGAGTGGCTGCCAATAAAACAGCGGCGGCTCGCTGGTCATCATCACGGCGTGCATCAAGTTGCTATCGGCTTCTACGACTCGCGCCAGCAGCTCAAAGTCGCGCTGGGCGATAGCCTGTTTGGCTTCCTTCAGTCTTGCTGCGGCCGTCTCGACGCGCGCCGACTGGAAGATGCTGCTGTTGGCGCTGGCGTGCCCGGCTGTCGAGCCGACTCGTTTGTGCTGATGGCTGACGATGGCGATGACATCGACCAAATGCCAATGGTCGGCGGCAGCGATCGTCTCTGCGTATGAGTCTGCGTGCGTATTCGCAAAATGCCATTCGACGAAGCCGCCGGGGATGGAACGGGCTGCAGAACCTGAACCCAGCCGCGCCAGAGTCGTCAGTTCGCGCTCGGAAATCCGCTCGTTCAGCGCTGCCACAGCCGCCATTGTCAGCGCCGCGAATGCCGATGCCGACGAAGCGATGCCCGCGCCCATGGGGAAGTTGTTGCGCGAATCGACTTGCGCTCGCAGCTTCGTTCCCAGCCGCCGCCGCAGCCTATCCAGATGGGCTTGCACCCGCCGCAGCGCTGCCACTGCCGGAGCTTCGCCATTGATGGTCAAGCTGTCTTTCGCAAAATCCGCCGACCAGCGCACAGTTGTCGTGGTATGCAGCGCCGACAAGTTCATGCTGAGCGAGCTGTTGGCTGGCAGCCGCAGCCGATGGTCGCGATTGCCCCAATACTTGATGAACGCAATGTTGGAATGAGCGCGCGCGCTTGCTATATTGTATTCATCTGCCATGTGCATCGGCTCTTGCTTTGCTATCGGGCGAGGCGGAGCGTCGATGCCCAACATTATCGCGCCACTGCGCACATTGTCCAGCGCAGAGAAAGCGGGATTGGCTGTGACTATGTTGATGGGCTTGCTGCAAACCATGCGTCCGCGGCAATGGACAAAGAACATCCTCTTTGTCTTTCCGGCGCTGGTCTTCGATTCGAAGCTATTTGTTGCCGATTCGCTGGCGCGCGTCCTGCTGTGCTGTTGCCTGCTGATTGTGATATCCGGCAGCGTCTACATCATCAACGACCTGGCAGACCTGGAAGCCGATCGCGCTCATCCACGAAAGAAGTCGCGCCCCCTCGCAGCCGGCGTCGTTTCAACGCGGGTCGCCTGGATAGCCGCGGTCATTTTGCCCTTGCTGGCGCTGGCGGCGGCGAACAGCGTGCATCAAAATCTGTTTTGGGTTTTGCTCGTCTATTTTGTGTTGCAAGTCGCCTATTCTTTCGTGCTCAAGCACATTGTGCTGTTGGACATTCTGGTCGTGGCGGCGGGTTTCGTGTTGCGCGTGTTGGCGGGCGGCGTGGTCATTGATGTGCAGCTTTCGCCCTGGCTATATACATCAGCGGGTTTGCTGGCGCTCTTTTTGGTCATCGGCAAGCGGCGACAAGAATTCTCCGCGCTCGGTGAACAGGCCGCGCTCGCTCGACCCGTTTCCGCGCACTACAATCTGGCGCTTTTGGATGACATGCTGCGGGTTGTGACCGCATCCACCATGATCACCTATATCCTGTATACTGTCGAAGCGCGGACAATGGTGCGCTATGGCGAAAATCTGGGATTGTTGACCGTGCCCATTGTGATCTACGGCTTGTTCCGTTATCTGTATCTGATCCATGTCAAGAACGAAGGCAGCGCGCCGGACGAGATTCTGCTGACCGACCGACCGCTGCAAGCGACAATTGCGGCGGCGGCGCTTGCATACTTTGTCATCATATATTTGCTCTGAGCGACCATGAACGGCACGGTCAGCGCGCCCGGCAAAGCCATTCTGCTCGGTGAACATGCCGTCGTTTATGGCAAGCCGGCGATCGCCATTCCACTGCCACAGCTGCGCGCAGTTGCCGAGTTCCGCCAAACTGACGACCCGCTTTCGATTCATGCGGCTGACTTGCCGCGCCCGCCCTGGCAATGGAAGGAAGCCGCAGCCGGTTCGTCCGACCCCCTGGCAGCCATGGCCACGCTCACACTACAGCACCTGGGCAGCGACGCGCCAAAAGGCGAAATCACGATTCGCTCCGCGATTGCCATCGCCAGCGGCCTGGGCAGTGGCGCTGCTGTCTCCGCCGCCCTGGGGCGCGCCATCGCCGCCCTGTGTGGCGCAACGCTATCCAATGCGGACTTGAATGCGCTGGTCTACGAGGTCGAGAAGCTGCATCATGGGACGCCAAGTGGCATCGACAATACGACTGTCGTCTTCGAGCAGCCAGTCTACTTCCAGCGCGGACAGCCTATAAAAGTCATACGACCGACGCGCAGGCTGGATTTCTTGCTGGCAGACAGCGGCGTGCCCGCTCTGACTCGCGAAACTGTCGCTGCGGTTCGTCAGTTGCTGCGCGACGAGCCAGATCGCGCGAACAGGCTGCTCGATCAAATCGCCTCGGTCGCAGTCTCAGCCCGGGCCTGCCTTGAATCGGGCGATCAAATGCGCTTGGGCGCGTTGATGACCGCAAATCATGGTCATTTGCGCGGATTGGGCGTGTCGTCGCCGAAGTTGGATGGGCTGGTGACGGCGGCGATGCAAGCGGGCGCACTGGGCGCGAAGCTGTCGGGCGGTGGTCGGGGCGGCAACATCATCGCGCTGGTCGAGCCTGCCACAAGCTTGGCGGTCAAAAAGGCGCTGCAAGTGGCCGGCGCGCAGCGCATTCACGCCGCGAGTATAGGTGGAGGCTGATACCCAGATGACCACATTGATCAAGCTCGGCGGTTCGCTGGTAACAGACAAGCTGGTCGCAAAATCCTTCCGCCGCGCTGTCGTCCAACAGATCGCCGCTCAACTGGCCATGCTATTTGCACATGACGATGGTCGGCGCGTGGTGCTGGGACATGGCAGCGGATCGTTTGGGCATGTCGTCGCGCAGCAATATCGGACTGCGCAGGGCGTCTCCAGCGCAGATGAGCGGCTGGGCATGGCGCGCGTGGGAGCGGTCGCGGCGGAACTGAGCGGGTTGATCCTGGAAGAGTTGCTGGCAGCCGGCTTGCCTGCGTTGCGCTTCCCGCCCTCGGCGCTGCTGATGACGCGCGATCGGCGCATTGATTGGCTGGAAACGCGCCCCTTGCAATCGGCGCTGGAACAAGGCAGTTTGCCGCTGGTTCACGGCGATATTGCGCTGGACAGCCTGGTCGGCGGCACGATCGTATCCACCGAAGCCGTCTTTGCCGCGCTGGTCAAGCCGCTAGGCGTATCAGAAATCATCTTGTTGGGCGAGGTGGCCGGCGTGCTGGATGACAGGGGCATGGTCATCCCGCGCATCACGCCAGAAACTTTCCCCGCCTTGAAGCCACTGTTGGGCGGCGCGAGCGGCATTGATGTAACCGGCGGCATGCTGCACAAAGTCCAGGCGATGATTGAATTGGTGGCGCGGCAGCCAGGATTGACCATCACAATCGCCGATGGCCGACGCAAGGGCATCCTGCTCGACTTGCTGTTGCACAGGCGCGAGATTGGCACGCGCATCACCGCGATTGCCTAGCTTAATTATCCTCCAGCGAGACATTTTGCAGCAAGGGAACCAGTCCATAGGCACCGTAACGCAAATTCTTCACAACGGCGCGCGTGGCTGTCAAACGCACTGGCTCGCGCAGGGGCAGGATCGAAGTCTCGTTCATCAGCAGCGCTTGCAGGTCATGATAGCGCTGCCGGCGCAACTGCCTGTCGCTTTCCCGCTCTGCTTGTGCGAGCAATTGGCTGAGGCGTGGGTGCGGCGCTCGCGAGGCTGCAAATGGCGAAACGCCCGCGAATACTTGCCCCAGAATCACCGGATCAATGCCAGCTGCAGCAACCGGCAGCAGGTCGTATTCGCCCGACAAAGCCAGCTCAATCAGCCGTGACTTCCCGGGCACTGGCTCCAAGCGCAAATCAATCCCGGCCGAGCGCCAAGCCCCGCGCAAGTACATCGCAATCTCGGGCAACTGATCATCCGGTGGCACGACCAAGCGCAGCGTCAGTTGGCTGTTGTCGCGCTCGACAAAGCCATCACCATCTGTGTCCGCAAAACCCGCGGCCGCGATCAATTCTTTGGCGGCGGCCAGGTCGTAGCCAAAGCTGCCAACAAAACCAGTGTGAGCAAAGCCTGTGCTCGCGCTGAGCGGTGCCCAAGCAATCGGAGAATAGTTGAAAGTGATTTGCTCGCTGATGACCGCGCGGTCGGTCGCCAACAACAAGGCGCGCCGAATGTTCGCATCGTCCAGAGGCGGGCGCGCCGTATTGATGAGCAAAGCCGATGCTAGGCCCGGGATTCGCACTGGCAACACCTGCACGCGGCTGTTGCCAGCGATAGTCTGCGCGGCGCTTGGCGTTATGTCGGCCAAGGCATCCAGCGAATCGCCCAAAGTTGCCAACACGCCACCGATCGGCCGGCTGTTGAGCACAACCTGCACCCGCTGAATTTCGTCCCCGACCAGAGGAGTATATATGGACGGATTGACGCGGTACGCAACGAATCGCCGCAGGTTGACAGCCTCGCCCGGCGTGTAGCTTTCCAACTTGAAGGGACCGGTGCCCGCCTGATGAAACTGGTAGCGCAGCCGGCCATACTCGTCCAGGGCGCGCGGACTGGCGATCCCCAGCCAGGGTTGCGCCAATCCATCCAGCAGTGCCGGGTAGGCGCTGGCCAGCCGCAGCCGCAGCGTATAGGCATCGACAACTTCGTATTGGCTCAATGGTCCCAGCAGGTCTCTGGCGCGAGTCGCCGCTTGCTCGGGATCATAAATTCGCTCGAGGTTGCGCGCGACCGCCGTCGCGTTGAAAGGCGCGCCATCATGAAAAGATACATCCTGTCTCAAGCGGAAGGTATAGACCAGCCCATCGCTCGAGATGTCCCAGCTGCTCGCCAAGCCCGGCACAAATTCATGGCTTGCGCTGTCCCGATAGACCAGCGTGTCATATATCTGCCGGAGAATCACACCGGCTTCGGGCATGTCTGCATGGTGTGGATCCAGCACAGAAAAATCGGCGGACAATCCATAACGCAGACAGTGCGGGTCAAGTTCGCAAGCGATTTCTGTTCTGCGCGCCCCACAGCCAACCAGGATCAGGCAAAACAGCAACCGTGCGAGCAATCGAACCGCTGGCAAGCTCCTTGTTTCGGTCGTATCGTTCAAAGCAACTGCCTGCATTCTTGGATTACGCGCTCATCCATTATAATGTGTGGAATCGGAAACGGTGTGCCGACGAGGAGGCTGGCTTGCGAGCAACACGGTCTGTTCTTGCCGCTCAGGAAAGCGCGTCTTTCGCCGTATTGCCTGTCTGGCGGCGCATAGCCGTTCAACTGGGACTCTTGTCTATAGTCACGCTGGCAATCGTACTGGCGAATGAACTGCTGGCGCTGCATTTTTCGAGCGCGGTACAGCGCGTGCTATCATTGGCCCTGGTGCCTTTGCCGCTGCTGCTGTGGCTGCTATTTGCAGCGCTGCCCGAAGCTCGCGCCCCGCGCCCGCGACACAGGCTGCTTGGCGTTGCCATTTTGAGCGGATTGTGCGCATCGGCCGTTGGTCTGCCTTTGGTTGAAGACTTCTTCCAGATCGAGCAATGGCTGCCGCTGGGTTCGGTTATTCAGCGCATCGTCGGCTACACAGTAACAGTCGGCGTGGTTGATGTCGGCATCAAGTTTCTGGTCATGCGATTCCTGGTGCTGCCCCAAGGCTTGCGCGCGCGCAGCGATGTGGTCGCCTATGCCATGGCGGCTGCTGTGGGCTACAGCTTTACCATCAATCTATTCAGCATCTGGCGGCTCGACCCGGTCTGGGAGCTGGCGGCCATCGTGGTGCTTTCCAACATGGTCATACAATTTGCATCCAGCATGGCGATGACACTAGGCATTGTCGCCAGTTATTTTGCCAACGCCCTGCCCAGCGCGATGCCACTCGGTCTCGTGGCGGCAGCGCTCTCTACAGGCCTCATCGCTCCCCAAGTGCCAGGCCTGACCAGCGGGCCGCTCGGCACGGCCGGCAATGTGTCGCGACCGCTGTATGGCATCGTGTTCTTGCTGGCTGTGCTGCTGCTGAGCTTGGCTGGCAGCTATTTCTTGTACAGCAATGCAGAAAGGCGTCAGCGCGAAGTGACGCTGGCGCGAGGCAATGGCAATGGCATTTGACGATGCGCGTTCGCCAGATTTACAGCCGACGCAGCGGCAGCGCTGGGGGCTTTCGTTGAGCTATTTGCTGATCGCTGTTGGTCTGTTGCTCGGCATCAATCAGCGTGATAGCGCACTGAACCAGGCGAGTGTCTATACAAATGATGAGGCGGGCATCACGGCAGCACATCCGGCGCGTTGGCTATTGGAAGAGACTGGCGATTTCGTCTTCCGCGTGCGCGATATGGCTTACCGTGGCTTCAATACGCAGATCGAGGTCAGCACGGTCGCGCTGGGAGCGGACAACAGCGCCAGAAATGTTTTTGACCAGCTCAGCCTGGCGCGCGCGCAGGCGCTTGTCGACTACCATGTGCTTGGCTATGAAGCGTATGTCTTGCCCGATGGCAGCAGCGCCCCGGCAATGGCCTATTCTTTTGTGGCGCGCGATGCCAGCCCATTCTTGCAAGGGAATTCGTCCGTCGTCAGTGGTTTGGATATTTTGATTGTTCGGCGCGGCGGCGCGTTGGCGGTCTCCTTCCGTGCCGACAGCCGCATCTATGAGCGCGAAGTGGCGACCCTGCGCTGGTTCATAGAGAATCTGGAGTTTTGATTGGTTGCCCGGGCGATATCCAGGCCTGCAGTCTGCGCCATGCTGCTCCTATTGCTGTCGGCAATGCCTGTGCAGTCGCAAGCTGCCCGCACAGCCGACCTGGACCGGATCAAGCAAGCGACCGTCTTTTTGTATCAGGCGCGCAGCGACAGCAACAACCTGTTGGTGCGTTGCATCAGCAGCGGCACACTGATCAGCGCCGACGGTCTCATCATCACCAATGCGCATAGCATGTTGCCCAGCCGCCAATGCGATGGCGATACCATCATTGTTGCGCTGAATGTCGACTTGGACGAACCGCCAATCCCCAAGTACCGCGCCGAGATTGCTGGCGCAGATGCTGGTCTGGATATCGCGCTGTTGCGCATCACCCGACAGCTGGATAATCGTCCCATCGCCAGCGAAGCCTTGCCTGTGCTGCCCTTCGTCGAGTTGGGCGATTCCACAACAATCTCTATTGATGACAATTTGCTGTTCGTGGGCTATCCAGAACTTGGCGACCAAACGGTCAGCGTGGCGCGTGGCACGGTTACAGCGCGCATCGTCGAGCCGGCCGCGGCAGGGACCTCGTGGTTCAAGACTCGCGCCGAGTTGCCCGGCACGATGAGCGGTGGCGGCGCATACGACACAGCCGGGCGTCTCATCGGCATTCCCACCAACGCGCCCCTGATTGGCGGCACCGTCAGCTGCCGATACATCAGCGATACCAATGGCGACAGATTGATCAACAACAACGATCATTGTGTGCCCATCGGCGAATTCATCAGCGCGATCCGTCCGGTTCACCTGGCGCAGAGCGTGGTTCGTGGCGCGCGGCTCGGGCTGGATATCCGCGTTATGTCTGCGCCCGTCGATCCGCCCCCTGCGCAGCAAGCGCCCCGTATATCGCGTCTCTTCTTCGCGCCTTCGGTCGTCGATGGTCTGCCCGCCAGCGTGGTTGGCTCGCTGCCCTCGAATACCCGCGCCCTGTACCTGTTCTTTGACTATGAAAATATGACGCCCGAAACGATTTATGAATTGCGGGTGGCGCGCGATGGCATCCCCGACAGCGTATTCAGCTTACCGCCATTGCGCTGGAGCGGTGGCGAAAGCGGCCTGTGGCATATCGGCGCTCGCGAACAAGCCTGGGCGAACGGCACCTATGACTTCAACTTGTTGATTGATGGCGCCAGCGTGGGCAATCAGCAGATTGTGATCGGCGGCGCTCCGGCAACGCGTCCGCGCTTCAGCAACATCGTCTTCGGCACATTGGATCGGGAAAGCCGGCTGGTGGGCAATGGCTCGATCGTGCCTATCGGCTCTATTGCGTCGGCTCGCTTTCTATATGCCAATATGAGCGCGGACACCCTCTGGTCGGCGATCTGGTATTATGAAGGCGCAGAAGTAGCCCGCACCACCAACGCCTGGATGGATGACGATTTCGGTTCCAAATCAATCAGCGTCTCCCCAAATGGCGGCTTGTTGCCCGGGCAGTATCGGCTTGAACTATACATTGACGGCGCGCTCTCGGCGACTTCCGACTTTGTCGTGGCGGGCGCTCCGGGTGGTCCCCTGCCTTTGATATTCGAGAACCTGCGCTTCACAGCCGCTGCCGACCCGCTGGTGGCAGGTCAGGCACAAGCCGCCAGTGGCTTCCCAAGCCGTGTACCGTCCCTATACTTCTTGTTCGACTGGCAGCGCATCGCCTTGGGAACGCCCTGGACTTTGCGTTGGCTGGTAGACGACCTGGCATTTTATGAGGTATCCAGCCCCTGGCAGGCAGCCGAAACGGGGTCGAGCTTCACGATTTCCTTGGCGAATCCGCCCGATGGCAGATATACCCTCCAGCTGCTGATCAACAACTTGAGACTGGCGGAAGCCGAAGCGACTGTCGGCATCGGACAGCTGCCCCTGGATCGCTTTGCCGACTTTGCGGGTGCGGTCTTGTCTGGCACCGTCATAGACGCCGCCACCCAACAGGGCATCTCCGATGTTTCTATCGTGCTCATCAGCGAAGATTATGCCGCCAGCGAATTCGAATGGCGCGAAGACCAGATCGTGGCCTTGGCAACGACTGACCGCAGAGGCCGATTCCAATTCGCGCGTCCGCTGGCATTTGACACATTCTACAGCGTCGTCATCGAGGCGGACGGCTATATCCCGCATGCTGCAGATGAATTTTTCTATGAATCAGACCAGCCGTTCGCAGATATCCGCATTGAAATGGTGCGCGGCAGCTGATGGCGAAAAAACTGCGCCTCGACAAGTTGCTGGTCGCGCGGCAACTGGCACCCACCCGCAGCAAAGCCGCCGCCATGATCATGGCCGCCGAAGTCAATGTAGACGGCCGCCTGGTCGACAAGCCAGGCACGCAAGTATCAGCCGAGGCGACAATCACGCTCAAAGACAAACCACGCTATGTCGGGCGCGGCGGCTATAAGCTGGAGGCGGCGCTGGGGGGTTTTCCGCTGCTGGCGCGAGACAAAGTCTGCGCGGATGTCGGCGCGAGCACGGGCGGCTTCACCGATTGCCTGCTGCAGCAGGGCGCGGCGCGCGTGCACGCCATCGATGTGGGCAGCGGCATCATCGACTACCGGCTGCGCAAAGACGATCGCGTGCGCCTGCTAGAGAATACCAATGCGCGCTATCTGCAGTCGCTCGGCGAGCTGGTCAGCCTGGCGGTCATCGATGTGTCTTTCATCTCGCTGCGCTTGATATTGCCGGCTGTGCTTCGCTGGCTGCAGGCCGATGCCGATATCATCGCGCTGGTCAAACCGCAGTTCGAAGCCGGCAAAGGCGATGTCGGCAAGGGTGGCATCGTGCGCGATTTGTCTGTGCATCGGCGCGTGCTGCGCGAAGCCGTGTCATTCGCCAGCGACATTGGCTTGACGCCCAGCGGCTTGATTCGTTCGCCCATCACCGGCGCAAAAGGCAATGTCGAATACCTGCTCTGGTTGCGGACCAGCGGCGATGCGCTTGCCATTGATATAGAGAATACCGTGCGCGGCTAAACGGCGATTCTGCTTGGGCAAGACTTGTGACGCCCAATTTGCCCGCGCCTATGGTACAAAGAGCGTATGGAAATCGACCGCATCCGCAACTTCTGCATCATCGCCCATGTCGATCATGGCAAGAGTACGCTGGCCGATCGCCTGCTGGAGTTGACGCACACCGTCAGCGAGCGCGATATGCAAGAGCAGCTGTTGGACAGCATGCAGCTGGAACGCGAGCGCGGCGTCACCATCAAGGCATCGGCCGTGCGCATGCAATACGAAGCGCGGGATGGGCTGGGCTATACAGTCAACCTCATCGACACGCCCGGCCATGTCGATTTCACCTACGAAGTCAGCCGCGCCCTGCAAGCGTGCGAAGGCGCTGTGCTGGTGGTGGACGCCAGCCAAGGCATCGAAGCACAGACATTGTCCAATGTGTACCTCGCGCTGGAACAAGACCTGGAGATCATCCCGGTCATCAACAAGATCGACTTGCCCGCCGCGCAGCCAGCCGAAATCGCCCGCGAAGTCGAAGAGCTGCTGGGCACGCCAGTCGCGGATATGCCGCTGATTTCCGCCAAGAATGGCATTGGCGTCGCCGATGTGTTGGAAAAAGTCATCGCCGAAGTGCCCCAGCCGCAGAGCGACCCTGACGAGGCTTTGCGCGCGCTGGTCTTCGATTCGCATTATGATGTCTACAAAGGCGTGATCGCCTATGTGCGCGTCGTGGATGGCGCGGTGGGCAAGCGCGATCTGCTGCAGCTATATGCCACTGGCGTGCGATTTGAACCCGTAGAACTGGGCGTGTTTGATCCCGTCATGCGCGCGGTGGAGGGGCTGGGCGCGGGCGAAGTCGGCTACATCGCCACTGGTTTGAAAACTGTGCAAGAATGCCGTGTCGGCGACACCATCACATTGGCGAAAGGCGGCACAAACGCTCCCCTGCCCGGCTATGAGCAGGTCAAGCCCATGGTCTTCGCGGGCATCTACCCGACCAACAACGAGGATTATGCCGACCTGCGCGATGCCCTGGACAAGCTGCAGCTCAATGACGCCTCGCTGGTCTTCCAGCCCGAGACTTCGCAGGCGCTCAATTTTGGCTTCCGGGTCGGCTTCCTGGGATTGTTTCACATGGAGATCATCCAGGAGCGCCTGGAACGCGAATATGACCTGGACATCCTGGCTACAGCGCCCAGCGTCGAGTATCGCGTGTTGCAAAAGAATGGCGAGATCGCGCTGATCGACAGCCCCGCTCTGCTGCCAGACGAGAATGGTATTGAAGAGATTCATGAACCCTGGATGAAAATCCAGATTTATACGCCGCAGCGCTACATCGGCACCGTGATGGACCTGGTCATCAAGAAGCGCGGCATCTATGCAACTACGGAATACCTGGATACCACGCGGGTGATTCTGCACTTTGATATCCCGCTGTCCGAGATCATCATCGACTTTTATGACAAGCTGAAGAGCGTTACGCAAGGCTATGCCAGCCTGGATTATCATTTTGAAGATTACCGCGCCGGCGACCTGGTCAAAGTCGATGTGCTGGTCAACGAAGAGCCGGTGGATGCGCTGGCGATGATCTGCCACCGCGATGACGCTTACCACCGCGGGCAACGATTGGTCAGCCGGCTGAAAGGCTTGATCCCGCGCCAGATGTTTGTCGTGCCCGTGCAGGCGGCGATCGGCAAGCGCGTCATCTCTCGCGCCAATGTCAAAGCGCTGCGCAAGGATGTGCTGGCCAAATGCTATGGCGGCGATGTGACGCGCAAACGCAAGCTGCTGGAACGGCAGAAAAAAGGCAAGAAGCGCATGAAGATGATCGGCTCGGTCGAAGTGCCGCAAGATGCTTTTATGGCGCTGCTCAGTCTGGACGACTAGACGCCGCCTGCTGCGCACTCAACTGACGCCACAAGTTCGCCAATCCCCAACGCGAAATCCATTCCCGCGCCAGGCTGCTGCGCGCGCCGAATCCATAAGCGCGGAAGCGCACCGACTCTGCCGTGGCGACCGCGACTGCGCTGCCCTGTTCAACATCCGGGCTCTCGTCGAGGTCTGGCGTGCACAAGACGACGATGCTGGCGGCGGCATTCAGTTGTTGACGGCTGCGCTGGGCGATTTCCACTGCCAGTTCCGCCAGGCTCATGCTGCGGGGGTCTTGGGCCAGCGCCGCAAAAAGATCGACCGGGCTAGCAAATTGCTGCAAGTTGAGTCGGCTGTTGGCGCTCTTCCAGCCTGCGCTGATCACGCCGGGCAATCCAGCCTCGACCACATGCACCACGCCATCCCGCTGCGCCAGCTGCCGCCAGACCACTTCTTCCAGCGTGTCATCGTCGCTGCCAAAAATATGCTCGCCGATGCGCGCCTGCAGCTTGACCTGCATCTCGTCCAGAAGCTGTTGCGCGGCTTCGCGATCGGCGGCTTTGGCGGTGATGCGCACATCTACACAGCCGTGATGCGCTGCCAAGCCCACGCTCGGGTTGCGCTCGGATAGCAGTTCCGCGCCGATCTGGTCATCCAGCGCGCTTTCGCCGATGCCAGCAGTGCGCAGGGTGCGCGCCACGATCACGCCCAGCTGATACTTTTGCAGCAGCCAAGGCACGACAGATTCGCGCATCAGATACTTCATTTCGCGCGGGACGCCGGGCAGGCTGATGACGACTCCCCGAGGCGATTCGACAATGAAAGACGGCGCAGTACCGACCGGATTTTCGATCAAGATCGCCGCTTCGGGCAGCCAGGCTTGCTGGCGGTTGTTGGCGGTCATGGCGCTGCCAAAACCACGAAAACGCTCGGCAATGACATCATAGAGCGACTGGTGAAAGACCAGCGGCGCACCGACCGCATCCGCCACGGCTTGTCGGGTCATATCATCGACCGTGGGACCCAAGCCACCGGTGGTAATGACGATCTCGGCGCGGTCCAATGCGTCGGAAATGGCGCTGGAGATGCGCAGCAAGTTGTCGCCCACGGTCGTCATCAAAAACAGGTTGATGCCGATATCGCGAAGTTGGCGAGCCAGGTATACTGAGTTGGTGTCGGTGATTTCGCCCAGCAGCAATTCTGTGCCGATGGCGATAAGTTCTGCGTTTGTGTTATCGGGCATGTGCGCCTCTGCGTATGGAGCGAATAGACCGCGAGTTTCCAAATCAAGCAAAATCAATTTGATGAATTTGTTGCATTATCAGAAAACCACGCTATACTCGCCAGTGTAAGTTTACCGCGCTGTCAAGTGCGGCAATTGTGCAGTTTGAACAAGGTTTGCCAAACGGAAAAGCATACGGAGGGTCTTGTGGCTGGAGTGACTTTTAATCATGTGTCCAAGGATTTCGGTGATCTGCGAGTCGTGTCGGACTTGAACATCGAAGTTCAGGATAAAGAGTTTCTGGTATTTGTTGGTCCATCAGGCTGCGGCAAGTCCACCAGCCTGCGCATGCTCGCTGGTCTGGAAGAGATCACCGAGGGCGAGATCTTGATCGGCGACCGCGTCGTCAACAATGTCGCGCCCAAGGATCGGGATGTGGCGATGGTTTTCCAAAGCTACGCGCTCTATCCGCACATGACGGTCTATGACAACATGGCGTTTGGCTTGAAGCTGCGCAAGACGCCCAAGAAAGTCATTGATGAGCGCGTTACCGAAGCTGCCAACGAGCTGGGCATCGGACACTTGCTGGACAGGCGTCCTCGTCAGCTTTCGGGTGGTCAGCGCCAGCGTGTGGCAGTGGGCCGCGCGATCGTGCGCGAACCAGCCGTCTTTTTGATGGACGAGCCGCTTTCCAACCTGGATGCCAAGCTGCGCGTCGAGGCGCGTTCTTTCATCAGCCGGCTGCACCAGCGCCTGGAAACCACCTTTATCTATGTGACACACGACCAGGTCGAGGCGATGACGATGGGGACGCGGATTTGCGTGCTCAACGAAGGCGAACTGCAGCAGATCGATTCGCCTTTTAACCTGTATCACAACCCGCACAACATCTTCGTGGCAGGTTTCATCGGCAGCCCGTCGATGAACTTCTTTGACGCCACTTTGAGCGAAAGCAACGGCAGCCTGGTTGTCGATGTGGGCGCGTTCACGCTGGAGGTCCCGGAGAACAAAGCCGATAGCTTCCGCAGCCATGTCGGCATGGATGTCATCTGCGGCATCCGCCCGGAAGATATCCACGACACGAACTTCCTGCCCCAGGGCATCATCCCCGCCAACCTGACCACCAATGTTGAGGTTGTCGAGCAGATGGGCAACGAAGTTATCATCTACCTCGAGAATGGCGGCAAGAATTTCATCGCCCGCACCGACCCGCGCACTGGCGCCAGTGTTGGTAACGAAATGGGCGTGACCTTCAACCTGGACAACATCCACATCTTTGATGCGACCACCGAAGAATCGTTGTCCTACGAATCAAAGCGCAAAGAAATCGCCTAGCGTTAGCGACCAGCAATACCCGGCAGAAAAGGAAAGAGCCACACAGAAGTGGCTCTTTTTTGTTGCTGACCAGCGGCTATTTTATGGGCGGTCGGAATTTGTAGCCGTAGACGATCATGCCGCGCTCGCCATCGGTGGTCAGTTTGCGCGTCACCATTTCGACCGGGTCGCCAATCTGCGCTTCGCCGTCATAGTCGGTCAGTTGCGCGCTGATCAAACTGCCGTCTTCCAATGTTACCAAGGCAAACTGATAAGGGGCTTGCGACTCAAAGCCGCCGGGCGCTTCACGAACTTGCGTGCAACTGTATACAACGCCGCGCACGGGCAGCGTCGGCGCTGGCGATGTCATGAGGCGCGCGTCAGGCTGGGCTTGGGCAGTCGTACGGGCTGGGCATCGTTCTGCAGTAAGCGCGGCGACTTGACTTGCGGGGCGCGTGTTGGCAGCGTACGCGCCAGTCGATAACGCAATTGCTTGTTTCGCCAGTACATGGCTACTCGCATGATCTCGCTCCTCGCTGGCAAACCGCTTTCAACTGCCATCAGTGTAGGCTGCGCAGCCTATCAAAAGCTGTCAGGAGAGCTTTTGCCACTGCCAGATGCTATCAGTTCGCGGCGCTGAGGATGTGTGTGGCGACTGTGCTGCCCAGCCCGCCGATATTTTGGATCAGAGCATGTGCAGCGCCAAGCACCTGATTCTCGCCCGCTGCTTCTCGCAGTTGCAGGGCCGCCTCGACCGCTTGATAGATGCCTGCTGCGCCACTCGGGTTGCCGCGGCTTTTCAAACCCCCGAAGGTGCTTGTCGGCAATTCGCCTGTCAATCCGATGCGCGCGCCGTCATCTTGCGCCCATTGCCAGCCCCGTCCGCGTTGGCTGTAGCCCAATGCTTCCAAAGCCAGCGCCGTCATAATGGTGCAGGAGTCGTGCAATTCCACCAGGTCGATCTGCCCCCGTTCCAGCCCCGCCAGCATCAACGCGCGTTCTGCGGAACTGCGCACTGCCGTCAACTGCAATGGATCGGCGCGGTCTTGCAGCATCAAGCTGTCGCTGGCGATCGCGCTGCCGCTGATAAACACAGATCGCCCAGTGAAGTCGCGCGCCACATCCGCACGGGTCAGCACGACGGCTGCCGCCCCATCGGCGTCTGGCGCGCTGTCGAAGAGGCTGATCGGGTCGGCAAGCATAGGCGCTTTGCTGAAGGCACCAGGACGCAATTGGTTGCGGTACATCGCCAGCGGATTGCGGGTGCCATTGCGATGGGCGTTGCTGCTGAAGCCTGCGAAGTCCGCCAGCTCCAAGGCATTTTCGTGCATATAACGCCG
>DAOUJB010000510.1:0-3343 GCA_034423155.1 Anaerolineae bacterium
TCTTGAAGTAATCGGCGAAGCTGGTGAAAGCCATCTCGTCGTAATCGGACGATGCCAGGTCCATGTTGTCGGCGGCGAATTGCGTCAGGTTGACCAGGTAATCCTGCGCCAGATAGCTGTAGATGATATCTTGTTCGATATACACGAAGTCATAGATGCCGGTGTTGGCTTCCATGTCGTTGATGGCTTTGGAATACATCTGGTCCCAGGATGTCGTTTCAAACTCGACATTGATGCCGGTTAGCTCGGTGAACTGCGCGGCGAGGACATCGGCGACATAGTTGGAGGGCGGTGTGCTTTCCGATACGCCGCGGATGGTCGTGCCGGCATAAGGCGCGGCGGCGTCTGCCCACCAGGCGTCGTCTGCCGAGACGAGGCTCATATTGGCGACAAGCGCAAAGGCGATGAGCAAAACGATAGTAAAGCATCTCTTCATGATGTGTCTCCTTCAAGACTGCGATGTGTGCGAAAAGAACCGGTGGTTGCCGGCTCGCGGACTATAACACAGATTCCTAGCAAAAACAGGGTGTACCGCGCGCGGGAAAGGTTGGACAGCGGCTATGCTCCTCCAGAGCCGCTCGCCCCCGCGATCGCCTCGCCCATAATTTCGATGACGATATCGACTTCTTCGGCTGTGATGCACAGCGGCGGCGAAAAGGCGATCGTCCCGCCCAGGGGTCGCGCGCGCAAGCCCAGCGCCATGGCTCGGTCGCTGATGGCGTTGGCAGCGTCATAATCCGCCGCGCGCCCTTCTTTGCTCTGCACGACATCGATGCCGGCGAGAAGCCCGACCCCGCGCGCATTGTCGATATTGGGGAATTCATCGGCGAGCCCTTGCAAGCCCTGCAGCAGCCGCGCGCCCATCCGCCCGCTGTTGCCGACCAGGTCGTCGCGCTCGATGATGTCGATATTGGCGATGCCCACCGCGCAAGCCGCTGCATGACCACTGTAGGTATAGCCGTGCATCCAGCTTTGCTCGGCTGGCGCATTCAGGATGACATCGCGGATTTCGTCCGACACCTGCATGCCGCCGAGCGGGATATAACCGCTGGTGACGCCTTTGGCGAATTGCATGATATCGGGCGAGATGCCATATTCGTCGCTGCCGAACCAGTTGCCCGTGCGCCCAAAACCGCAAATCACCTCGTCGACGATCAGTAGCACATCGTTGTCGCGGCAGATTTGCCCGACCAGGTCGAAGTAGCCAGCGTCCGGCACGACCAGGCCGCCTGCGCCTTGCACGGGTTCGGCGATGAAAGCGGCGACTGTATCCGCGCCTTCGCGTTCGATAGTCTGCGCCAGGGCGCGCGCCGCTGCCTGCGCCACAGTCTCGCCAGCCTCGATATCGCCCGCATAGCGATAGGCGTTGGGGTCGGGAATATGGATGAAGCCGTCCACCAGCGGACCGAACATGGTGTGGTATTTGCTGATGCCGGTGGCGCTCATGGCGGCCATGGTGATGCCGTGATAGCCGTTCAGCCGCGAGATGATTTTTGTCTTCTGCGGCTTGCCCAGCTGCCGCCAATAAAAGCGCGCCGTCTTGAACGAAGTGTCGCTGGCTTCGCTGCCGCCCGATGTGAAATAAGTGAAGTTCATATTGGGGCGGAAGAAGCCGGCCAGTTTGTCGGCCAGCATGGCCGAAGGCGGGTTGCTCATGCCCGCGAAGCCGCTGGTATAGGACAATTCCAGCATCTGCTCATAAGCGACTCTGGGCAATTCGCGGCTGCCATAGCCGATATTGACATTCCACAAGCCCGCCATGCCATCGAGGATGCGCTTGCCATCGCTGGTATGCAGCCAGACGCCCTCGCCGCTGGTCACCATAGCCGGGTTTTCGGCGCGCGAAGGATGATGCAGCGGATGCAGCTGGCGTTTGTCTTGCTCGATCAAGCTGGCGTGGTCATACAGGCTCATGGCGCTCTTCTCGCTGGCTTTGTCCGGGTGTGCTGCACATGATAGTGGAATGCTTGCAGAAGCGTAACCCCGTGCGATCCCCTGCGGGTGGGACGCCTCTGTCGCTGACATGCGTTCGGCGCAGGAACAATGTCTCTTGCTTTCCCTAAAGGTCGTTCGAGTATTGCGAATACTTGCTGGCCACTCGGCGAATCTCGCTGTCAGGCAAATCGAAACTATCGGACTTCGACCAGATTAGCAACAACAGAATAATTGTGCCATCTTCCATGATGCGGTAGACGACTCGGAAGCCGCCGCGCGCTCCTCTGCGGGCTGAGGTATTGCGCAGACGTGCTTTATAAATCGTCATCTCGCCCATGTTTTGCAAGCGCTCGTCTTGCGGGCGTCGTCCGAGTTCAAGTTCGGCAGCGAGCAGCCGGATGTCAGAGTCAACCAGTCGAAATCTTCTGCGCAAGCGGTTGACCATCCGTTCAAATTCAGACCCCGTTACTACGCGCATTGTCTTCTGCTTCCCGTTCCAGCCGCAGTTCTTCTAGGAACTCCCAGACAGATCTGTATTCGCCACGCTCCGATTGCTCCAGCGACCGTTCCAGGCTGCGCAGCAACTGCCGCTGCTCCGGCGTCAGGTGCGCTTCTTCGGGGTCGATCATCTCGCGCGTCGCCGGCTCGGCATGTTTTGTTGGCAAGTCCATGCGCTTATTCTCCATTCCGTATTACAGCCATATTATAGCATATGGAGTTTATAGCTCCCTGCGTCAGTGCGTGCGAGCTATTCGCCGCAACACATCTTTGACCCGCCTGGGCAGCGCCCGCGCCAGCAGCCCTTTCAGCCGCAGCCAGCCACGCCTTCGCCACAGAGCCGGTTGGTTGGCGCGCATCACCAGCGCCCGACCCAGCTGATAACGCCGCGAATCCAGCAGCGCCTCGATATCGTCTGTGCGGCGGAGTTCTTCTTGCGAGTCGTCTGCTTGCAATTCGCGCCACATGGCTTGCACTTGCGGTGGGTGCGCGCCCGCATAGCGATACAGACAGCCGGGATACTGGGCGACATTATGCGCATGATAAGGGCGGCGCAGCGCAAACCAGGCGTCTTCTGCCCAGCGGCGCGCATCGGCCCGTTTTGCCCAGTCGGCACGGCTGTAATAGTCGCATTTTTCGCGCACCTGGCGGGGCAGCAGCAGCGAATAGTGATAGAGAAACAGGCCGTGCGCGGCCAGCTCGTCGCCGCGAATCCAGCGCCCAGCGCGCAGATCCCGCCCACCCGCATCCAGCACAGTCGGCGGACGGTGCGTTTTGTACTGGTAGCCCGCGCCCCACTTGAACAAGCGGTGATATTCGCTGGCGCCGCGGCGTTTGTGCCAGCTGTCCACGCGATACTGCGGAGCGCCCCAAAATGTGAGCGTGTTGAAAGATACCGCGCTGATGCCCG
>DAOUJB010000511.1:0-3099 GCA_034423155.1 Anaerolineae bacterium
TGGTGTCTGTGCGCGCATTTTGCGAGGCTGGCAAAGCGCAAAGCATTGAAATCGAGAATCTGCCCGCCTTTGTCGATAAGCTGGATGCCAAGCTGGAACTGGCTGGGCATAGCACGCTGACTGTCGATATCGCTTATGGCGGCGACAGCTTCGTGCTGGTCGATGCGCGCGCATTGGGGTTCGCTCTCGTGCCCGACGAAGCCGCGGATCTGGCTGGCTTAGGCGCGCAGATCACCGCGGCTGCCAATGAGCAAATCGGCTTCCAGCACCCCATACACAGCGAATGGGATGTCATCTCTTTCTGCCAATTCACGCTGCCGGTCGAACGCGTCAATGGCGAGCTGAGCGGACGCAACACTGTCGCTATCGACCCGGGCAAACTGGATCGCTCACCGTGTGGCACGGGCTGCTGCGCGCGGATGGCGACGCTGCATGCGCGGGGACAACTGGCAATTGGCGAGCGCTTCGTGGGCAGGTCGATCATCGGCTCGCGCTTTGATTGCCAGCTCTTGGGCGAAACGACTGTCGGCGGACGAGCGGCTGTCATGCCAACGCTGCGTGGACGCGCTTGGATCACGGGCACGCAGCAACTGATGCTGGACCCCGCCGATCCCTGGCCGCTGGGTTATCGCTTGTCCGATACCTGGGGCGCGGCGGTCAAACGCGCTTGAGCCAGGTGGTCATTTGTCCGTCCCCGCGATGCCCCCAGGCGTAATACGGGATGGCGTTGAAAGCGACCGGCTGCCCCGCCGCGTCCAGCGCCCGTCCGCGCAGGGTGGTGACGCCGCCCAGCAGGTCCGCGCGATGTTCAGCTTGCAAAGGACTATCATCAGCCAAAGCCAGTTCCAACACGCGCCCGGGGTTGTCGGCGGATTCCAGCGCATACACGAGGGGTCCCCGCTCTAGCGCCACTTGCCCGCGCAAATCGGCCACAGCATCATGGGCGATCACGCGACGGATGGGCATGGGAATCCGCAATAACACGCGCGTTGTGCCCTGCCAGCGGCGCGCAACTGTTGCATAGCCCGCTTCCATCTCCAGCGGCATTTCTTCTCCAGCCACAATCAGCTGTACGGGCGCAGCAGTCTCGCCCAGGCTGGCGTATAGGTCGCTCGGCACAGCCTGACCCAGCGCATAACCTGGGATGCGCAATTTGAGGGCGAAGTCGATCGGCTGTTCGGCTGATACATCAATGGAAATGACGCCGTCCCAGGGATACTGCGTGCGCTGCTCAATGCCGATTTCGCCGCCAGCCAGTTGAACCTGGGCGCTCCCCGCCGCATACAAATTGACATAGAGTCGATCATCGCGCCGGGCGTACACATAGCCCGCCAGCGCCGGCAGCAGGCGCACCACATTGGTCGGGCAGCAAGCCGTGCCATACCAGGGCTGGCGCGTCATGGCATCATCGCGGTTGAAGCGATATTCGCCATCGCAAGCCAGCGGATTCACATAATAAAAGCTGCGCCCGTCCATGCCCACGCCCGCCAGGAAGCCGTTGTAGAGCGTGCGCTCCAACACATCCACATATTTCGACTCGCCGGTCAGCAAGAACAGGCGCTGATTCCAGTAGATGCTGGCTTGGGCGGCACAAGTTTCGTTGTAGGCGGTCAGGCTGGGCAATTCGTAGGCATCGCCAAAAGCCTCGCCCTCGTGGCGCGCGCCGATGCCGCCGGTCAAAGCCATTTTCTTGCCGACTACATCGTCCCACAGCGCCACAGCCGCCGCGGCATAATCGTCAGCCTGGCACAGCGCGGCGATATCGGCCATGGCGGCGTATTGATAGCCCGCCCGCACGGCATGTCCCACCGCCTCGCGCTGTTGGATTGTCGGCTGGTGATCCTGGCAATACGGGCCATATAGCTCGCGGTCTTTGCTGCGGCCGCGTTCGTCCAGGAAGAACTTCGCCAGGCGCAGGTATTTGGCATCGCCTGTGCATCGATACAGCCGCACCAAACCCAGCTCAATCTGCTGATGCCCGGGCACATCGCGCAGCTTGCCTTCTCCGAAGACCGAATCGATCAGATCGGCATTCTTCAGCGCTACATCAAGGAAGTCGCGCTTGCCAGTCGCTTCGTACCAGGCGACGGCCGCTTCGTACATATGCCCGACATTGTATAGCTCGTGATTGACGCGCAGGTTTGACCAGCGTTCGGGTCCGCAGGCTTCAGGCGCGTTGGCGGGGTCGATCGTGCGGGCGGTGTAGAGGTAGCCATCGGCTTCTTGCGCGGCGGCGAACTTGGCTATCAGGGTATCGACATAGGCTTCCAATTCGGGATTCGGCGCGATTTGCAGGGCATAAGCAGCCCCCTCGACGACTTTGAAGACATCGGAGTCGTTGTAGTAGATGCCTTCGTGCGCGCCCGGCAGCGCCCCCGCGGCTTTGTCGAAGTTGCGGATGCGCCCGGTGTCTTCGCATTGCTGGAAGTCATAGGGCACTGTCACCGTGGCGGCGGTCTGGATGCGCGGCTGCCAAAAGCTGTCGGCTATCTCCGCCTGGGTGAAAGGAATTGGCTGGATGGGGTAGTCGTGAGTCGGCGTGGTCATATGTTGTCCTTTTGAGTAGATAAGTGAAACCAATAAAGTATCGCGGATTTTTCGACACAGAGAGCACAGAGGAATTAATCTCGGTGTACTCTTTCAACTCGGTGAACTCGGTGGTTCATTTTTTCTTACATTACATTGTTGGTCTTACTTTGAACTTGGTGCTATTGCGGCTTGTTCAATTATTTACCGCGCCGCCTATCAGCCCGTTGATGTAATAGCGCTGCAGGAGCAAGAAAACCAGCAGACAAGGAAAGATGGCGACGATAACGCCCGCCTGCAACGCGCCCCAATCCACCGTGCCATAGATGCCGCTGCGGACCAGAGTCAAAAAGACCGGCAGCGTGAACTTGTCCTGGTCGGACATGAAAATTAGCGCGGCGAGGAATTCGTTCCAGGAATTGATGAAAGCGTAAATTGCGACGGTCACAATGCCCGGCAAGACCAGCCGCAGCATCATCCGATACAGCAGGCTCAGCGAGCTGCAGCCATCCAGCAGCGCCGCTTCTTCGATTTCCCTCGGCACGGCCAGGAAGCTGTTGCGCATCAAGAAGA
>DAOUJB010000512.1:0-1545 GCA_034423155.1 Anaerolineae bacterium
CGGGCAGCAAGATGGACGATGTCATCTATGAAGAATTCAAGGGCACGGGCAATATGGAGCTGCACCTCAGCCGCAAGCTGCAAGAGCGGCGCATCTTCCCCGCCTTTGATATCGAACAATCATCCACGCGGCGCGAAGAATTGCTGCTGGGTCCTGATGTTTTGCAGCGCGTCTATACCATGCGGCGCATGTGGTCGCACCTGGCCGAGCAGCCCGAAGGCATCGTCGGCGCGACCGAAATGCTGCTGCAGAGCTTCCGCCTGCACGATACCAACCAGAGCTTCCTCAACAGCTTGAGTGGCAGCAACGGCTACCGCTAGCGCCATGCGGCGGCACATCAGGCAGATTTGCCCTTGACAAGTCAGCTTCTCCGCGATAGGCTATTCACATGGTCGCAAACGCTCAGAAACACGCCGTCATTTTTAGCTGTGCCGCAGCTTGTTGTTGTCCGATGCAGGGCATGCCTTGGCCTGCGGTGGCGTCGTGCTAGGTCGCGTTTGACCAAATAGCAACGAAATTACGAAGCCCCGTCATGGCACGGGGCTTTTTTGTTGTGTGGCGAGCAAGCCAGGAGAATTCATGTTCGTTCGATCGCAAGCCTGTCTATGTTGTTGTTGCTGCGCCCCGCCGGGGCTGGCTTATCCGAGGCTGGCAGCGCGATGTTGCCGGTAGGACCTGCACGATGTACAGGGCGCCTTCGGATAAGCCGAGGCGCTCTTTTTTTTGGGCAGAAAGCCGCAGCATACAGACGGGAGACGGCATGACAAACGAACAGATTCAAATCTTGGCGCGACAATTGGAAAGCGCCAGCCCCCAAGAAATCTTGCGCCGGGCGCATGCATTGTTTGGGCGCAAGCTGGCTATCGTAACTAGTTTTCAGATCACCGGCATCGTCACGCTGGACATGATGCAGCAGATCGCGCCGCAGACGCCCGTGCTCACGCTCGATACGGACTTGCTCTTCCCCGAGACTCTGGCGCTGATGGCGCAACTGAAAGAGCGCTTCGGGCTTGATTTGCGGCGTATCAAAGCGCGGCAGACGCTGGCGCAGCAAGCTCGCGATTATGGCGATCGCTTGTGGGAGCGCAACCCCGACCGCTGCTGCCACATCCGCAAGACCATTCCCCTGCGCGGCGCATTGAGCGGCTTCGAGGCTTGGGTGGCTGGCTTGCGGCGCGATCAGTCCCCCAGCCGCGCCCATACGCCGATTGTCAGTCGCGACCGGCGCAGCGGGCTGATCAAGTTCGCTCCGTTCGCCAATTGGACAGAAGCGCAAGTTTGGGAAGCCATCCACGCGCGCGACCTGCCCTACAACCCCCTGCACGACCAGGGCTATCCGAGCATCGGCTGCTGGACCTGCACGCACGCTGTGGCTGCCGCAGACGCAAGCCGCGCGGGACGTTGGGCGCGCCACAGCAAAACCGAATGCGGCCTTCACCTGCCCGCGCCAGCCGAGGCGGCTTTTCATGGCTAGCGGTTATCCAGTGATGCTGCACCTGCATGACAGGCAGGTGGCTGTCGTCGGCGGCGGACGGGTGGCGGCTC
>DAOUJB010000513.1:0-3463 GCA_034423155.1 Anaerolineae bacterium
GGCCGCCCGTGCCCACGCCCACCCCGGTGCCGCCGCCTGTCTATAGCCTGAGCGGCTGCATGGTGCGCACGCAATACATGCTGAATTTCCGCGCCAGCCCGGGCGGGGAGATCATCGACATCCTGCCTTTCGACATCAAGCTGACGGCGCTGGAACGGAGCGAGGGCTATTTCAAGGTGGATTATCACGGCGCGCGGGGCTGGATCAGCGAAAATCTTGTTGAGCCGATCGGGACTTGCGGTTAGGCTGTCGATAC
This sequence comes from Anaerolineae bacterium, assembly GCA_034423155.1. Classification (GTDB taxonomy): domain Bacteria; phylum Chloroflexota; class Anaerolineae; order Aggregatilineales; family Phototrophicaceae; genus UBA6055. The sequence goes on from DAOUJB010000513.1 coordinate 257, forward strand.
GGGAAATTCGCCGCCGATGAGATAGCCCAGTTCGTCTATGCTGGTCGCGGCTACATCGGCGACTTCGTGCACGCGCCCGGCGAAGAACACCAGGATGCGGTCGCTGTAAGTGACCAGTTCTTCCAGTTCGTCGGAACTAAACAGGATGGCCGCGCCGCGCCGTCCGCGTTCCAGCAGCTGCGTCCAGATCCAACGCGCCGAATCGACATCCAGCCCGCGCGTCGGCTGCTCGAGCACCAGCAATTTGGGGGCGTCTGGCAGCAGGCCGACCAACACCCGTTGCTGGTTGCCGCCAGATAGCTGTTCGATGTTGTCGTCGGCGCTGCCCTTGACGCGATACTGCTCGATGCGCGCGGCGGTCTGCTTGTGCATGGCTTTCCAGTCGATCTGCAGGTTGTCGTCGGCGACGAGGGCGGTGTGCTCGGTCAGCGTCAAGCCGGCGATCAGCCCTTCTTCCAGCCGCCCGGCCGCGCCAAACACTAGTCCGCGCCGAAACAGTTGCCGATAACTCGCGCCCAAAATATCCCGCCCAGCGAACTCCAGCGAACCGCCGGTAACCCGCCCCAAACGAGCGCAGGCGCGCATGAACAGCTCTTGTCCGCTGCCGCCCAGCCCAGCCAGCCCGATCACTTCGCCAGCGCGCACGGTCAGCGATATGGGCTGCATGTCCAGCCGCAGGTCCTGCGCCACCAGCTCGCGCGTCACCAGCACCGGTGCGTCCAATTCATATTGCGGGCGACTCTGCGCATCCAGCGCTTCGCCAAACATCATGGTCACCAGATGTCGCTTCGTCTTGGCGATGAGGGCGCTGCTCAGGTCTTGGCTGGCCGGCATGTCCAGGCGGCCGACCATGCAGCCCGCCCGCAGCACCACCACTTCGTCGCACAGGTCGATGACATCTTCCAGCTTGTGCGATACCAGTAGCACGATCAGACCGTCTTCGTGCGATAACTGGCGCAATGCGTTGAAAAGCACTTCTTTCTGCTCGGCAGAGATGCCAGTGGTCGGTTCGTCCAGGATGAGCGTGCGCACGCCCAAAGCCAGCAGACGCACGATCTCCAGTTGCTGCCGCTGGGCGATGAGCAGGTTGTCGATTGGCTGATGCGGGTCGAGCGCAAAGCCGAAGCGCCCGCTCAGTTCGCTCAGCCGCGCCTCGGATTGCGCGCGCTGCAGCCGCATGCCCACGTCGCTGCCATAGATGAAGTTCTCCAGCACAGTGAACGCGCCGACATCCAGCGGGTCTTGCTGCAGCATGCCGATTCCGTTGGCGATGGCGGCGATGGGACCGCTGTAGTCGATTGCGCGCCCGTCGATCAAGATCTCGCCCGAGTCGGCCGGCTGAAAACCGCTGAGGATCTTCATCAGCGTGGACTTTCCTGCCCCATTTTCGCCGAGGATGCCGACGATGCGCCCCTGCACGAAGCGCAGATTGATGTCGTCGTTGGCGTGCACAGCGCCGAAACGCTTGTCAATATGGCGGAGTTCAATATCCATGGCTGCTGCATCCTGGCTTTTCGCGGCGCAACAATAGTCTAACGCAGTTGAGTAGGCACTCCAATCGGGCACTGCCGCCTGCTGCCACGCCCGAATGCGAGCGCGATGAGAAACGCGGCGGGCTGGCTGCAACGGAGCAAGCTTCAAGCTTCGCTGTCCTCCAGTTCGGGCAGGTTCGCCAGCATTTCGTCTACGAAAGCTGCGACGCGAGGGCGGACCTCGTCCAATGCCCGCGGGTCTCGCCTGGGATCAACGCGCCAAGCCAAAGCCAGCTGGATTAGAGGCGACCAATGCGGAAAGATCTCCTGCACCCACGCGGCTGCTTTGATCTTGGATGTAGGCTGCCCATGACACAAAGTGAACAATCCTCGCGCTACCGTCAGTGTCGCGTACGATAGCGTGGCTGCGTTTGCCGCCCCGGTGTCCATATCGCGATAGCTCTCGATATGCTCTTGAACCGCACGCAAATAATCACGGGCTGATATGGGATCAACCAGCGACTCGATGGGCGGACCCAACAGCGCCACCCCGTCCTCGCGCAAGGCATACCAACTGATCAGCCAGTCGCTGCCCGCTTGGATCATGTGAAAGAGCTCGCCCGGGCTGATGATGCCGATTGTGCTGGTTTCGCTGCGAAAGCGCCGCAAACCCCGTTGCGAAATGTAAGCCAGCTCGAGCCGATCTTGCCATTCTGGCCTGCCCTTGATCACATTTGCATGCAGCCGCTGCAATGCCTCGAAGCGGGCTTCGTCAAGCGGTTCGCGCAGCACAACGACCAGATCGAGGTCGCTGGTGGAAGCATCGAAGTCGCCGGTGATGAGCGAACCATATAGATAAACTCCGACCAGGTTGTCGCGCAATGTAGAACACAGCCCGGCGGTCAACTGATGCAAAATGATGCTGACGACATGTTCGCTGATGACAGGCGCTTCGCTGGTCGGTCGTTTCATGGCGCGGGCACCACTTCCAGGGCGATGATGGCTGGGATGCTGCTGACGCCGTCGGCACGCTCCGCCACCGCCACGAACTTGTGCCAGCCGATTCCTTTGGCAAACCAATTCATGGTTACACGAAATTCTTCCAGCGCGCCCGTCTCGCTTTCGATTGCGTTGACCAGCTCGCCATCCACTTGCAGCTCGATGCGCGCGATGCCCTGTATGGTGTCGCTCGCCAAAATATCTATGTCGAAGACCAAGCCCTCTATCACCTGCTGATTGTGCGCGGGGAAGAGAATCTGCACCTGGGGCATGGCGGGAGTCGGGCTGGGCGGGAGAACGGTTGTGGGTTTGGAAAGGCTGCAGGCGCCCAGCCAAAGCGAACACAATAGCAACAATCGGGTAGGCAGTGCGTAAGAACTCATGTAGCTAATGATGACGCGGTTGCTTGAGCAGAATCTCCACTGCTGATTATGCGAGCCCCGGCGCGCGAATTCAAGCCGGCTGCCGCGTCGGACGGCAATCGCGGATTCCCTAGCGAATCGGCTTGCCGCTTTTCGACTATGAAATAGAATGTGCCAAAGCGGGTCTTAGCCGCTAGCGATTGTAGCGATTTTATAGATAAGGACGGTTGTCCCATGCGCCATCTTCGCACTGTCTCTTCTCGAGTTTTGCTATTGTTGATGCTGACTGTGGGCTTGTCCGGCGCGCCCGTTCTCGCGGCTGATCTATCTGTGGATGAAGATTGTACGCTCAGCCAGGCGATCGTGTCTGCCAA
>DAOUJB010000514.1:0-1819 GCA_034423155.1 Anaerolineae bacterium
TTTCTTGCAGGGCGGTCAAGCGTTCGCGGTCGATAGTCGTGGCGATATCCAGCCAGCCCAGCCGCTTGACGATCTTGTCGATGGTTGGCGCGTGGCTCTTCCACAGGCTGCCATCTTTGTTCCACAAGCGCGCATTCGCCAACTGCTCGTCTAGTTCGTCTACGGCTTCGTCCACCGCGCCGTGATAGATGCCCAGCGCCAGCTTGGTGCGCTCGATGATGCCGCTGCGCAGCAGGGTGCGTTTGGCTGCCACCTGCGAGATCAACTTTTCAAACGCGTCAATGAAAGCATCCACGCCATCGTCTTGCAGGCGATTCGTCACTTGCGTCAGGTCGACGCCCAGTTCGGCCAGGCGGTCCTGCGCTTCGTCTGGCGGCAAAAAGCCCGGCATGTCTTTCGTCAAGGTGTCGGCGGCCGTGCCGTGATCTTTGAAGGCGGCCAGAGTCGCTGGCGGCAGGGTGTTGACCGTGTGCGCGCCGATCAAGTTGTCGACATATAGCGTGTCGGAATAAGCGGGATTCTTGGTGCCTGTGGATGCCCAAAGCGGGCGTTGCACCTGGGCGCCAGCGGCACGCAGCTCTTCGAAGCGTTCGCCTGCAAAGATGCGCTGGAAGGAGCGATAAGCCAGCTTGGCGTTGGCGATAGCGGTCTGCCCGAGCAGCCGGCTGTTGGCGCTGATGCGCGCTGTGTCTTGCCGCAGCTGGGCCGCGCGGATGTTGTTCTCGAGGATGTGGTCGACCATTACATCAATGCGGCTCAAGAAGAAGCTTGCCACCGAAGCCACGCGCGTGACATCTTCGCCAGCGGCCAGTCGCTGCTCCAGCCCGCGAATGAAGGCTTCGGCGACTTGCTCATAATTGTTGATGGCAAAGATGAGCGTCACATTGACATTGATGCCGGCCGCGATAGCCGCTTCGATCGCCGGGATGCCCTCGGGCGTCGCCGGGATTTTGATCATCAGGTTGGGTCGGTCGACCGTGCCGAAGAGGCGCTGGGCTTCGTCGATCGTGCCTTGCGTGTCGCGCGCCAACAATGGCGAAACTTCCAGGCTCACATAGCCATCGCCGCCGCCGCTGCGCTCGTAGACCGGTCGGAAGAGGTCGGTCGCGTTCTGGATGTCCTCGATGGCCAGCGCTTCGTAGATATCGGGCGCGTCCAGATCCAGCATGGTCATGATGGCGCTGTCATAGGTGTCGGAATCGCCGATGGCTTTCTGAAAGATAGACGGGTTGGAAGTTACGCCCAGCACGCCTTCTGTGTCGATGCGGCTTTGCAGCGCACCGTTGTGCAGGTCATCGCGATGGATGTAATCGAGCCAGGCGCTCTGCCCGAAATTCTGAATCTCCAGCAAGGGATTGCTCATGTGCGTCCGCCTCCCGACGCTATGCAGCTTAATTGTGCGCGATTTTAGCAGGCTTGGGGGCGCAGGGCAATCGCATCAAAATGTGGCCACTGGCATGTCCGATATGCGCGCCCAGCCTTTCACTCTGTGCCCTCAGTGTCCTCTGTGGTTAAATCTATCTATCCGATCGCCATTTCTTGCGAGCCACTGCCATGACTGACACCACAAAAATCGACAAACCCATCATCACCGAGCAGCCGCCTATCACCACCCAGCACAAGCTGCCTCTCAACGACGCCGAACTCGCCTACAGCGCCACAGTCGGCATGCTGCCACTCAAAGACGAACAAGGTGAGATCAACGCGCAGATCTTCTACACCGCCTACCAACTAGAGTCGTCTGACAGCGCCGCCCGTCCCTTGATCTTCGTTTTCAATGGCGGACCCGGCTCGGCGTCTATCTGGCTGCACATGGGCG
>DAOUJB010000515.1:0-3167 GCA_034423155.1 Anaerolineae bacterium
AAGCGAGACGCTCACGGATTTCGCAACGAAGAGCCATGGCCCGACGATGTCGACCTGGTCGTGCTGGGCGACTCGTTCACCGCCGCCGAGACCATTCAACGACCATTCTGGCAGGACATCTCGGATTCCATGCTGGTTCTGTCTTTGCCAGGCAGCGGCACATTCGAACAGCAGCTACTATTTGAAGCCTTTGCGTTGCCTCGAAAGCCGAAAACGACCGTGCTCGCTTACTTTGCGGGGAACGACTTGTCCGACAATGGATACATCCCGTGGATGAAATCCATAGGCATGACTTGGCGCGACATCCCCCATTTGTACAAACACGCGCACGATTACTCGGTCGTGTTTCGTCTCTTCCAATACTTGACGGAAACCGCGCTGAAGGCAATCCAAAGCGCCTGCCACTATCCGCTCATAGCTAATACCGAGCCGCCTACTCCAGTCGTTTTTTACAGATACTTTCTTCCGCAGTTGCGCTTAAATGAGCATCACATTCTGGAAACCCATCTAATGCAGCATACCAAGACGAGCATCAGCGAGATAGCGACCGCCATGAAAGCAGCCGGCGGAGAACTGATATTTATGTATATTCCGACAAAAATAGAAATCTATTGGGACTATCTGGATGATGAAAGCAAGGCAAAGTATATTGCCATCGAGTCGAGTGAGTACGGAATAGGCGGACTGAAGTATTTGGAGCCAAACCTGCATGTTCAGCGTCAAGTCATGCAGGAGTTCGCCGCTGAGATTGGCATCTCATTTTTGGATCTGACTCTCCCGCTTCAAGACGCTGTCCAAGCCGGCATCGCGCCCTATTTCGTCGCCGACACACACTGGAATCAACAGGGACACGATATAGCCCGAATCGCCTTGCGAGACTATCTGAATGGCACTACCCTAGAGGTGTCATCATAGCCTAAGCACTCCGCGTTCTTGGCCTGGTTGCATGCGCATTGGATCAGCACATTGAAGACAATATGGGAAATTGCCTGGCGGCGGTTTAGCGAGAATTCTGCTGTAGTCGCCGAAATGAACGGGCGCTTTATCGCCACGCTTTTCTATTGCACGATCCTCGTGCCCTTTGGATTGCTATCGGCGCTTTTCATGGACCCGCTGCGCATCAAGGACCGGTCTGTACAATGGCAGCAGCGCGAGCCAGTGCCCGCCGATATCGATTCGGCGCGGCAGCAAGGCTAGCCATGTACATCCTCGGCATATCGGCTTTTTATCACGACTCGGCCGCCGCCCTGATAAAAGATGGCGCGCTGGTGGCCGCGGCGATGGAAGAGCGCTTTTCTCGCAAAAAGCACGACAGCGACTTTCCCCGCTTGGCTGCGCAATTTTGCCTCGAGCAAGCCGGCATCGGCCCACAAGACCTCGAATATGTCGTATTTTATGAAAAGCCACTGCTGAAGTTCGAGCGCATCTTGCAAACTTCGCTGAACGGCTTCCCGCGCTCGCTGGGATTCTGGCGCGAGTCCATGATGACCTGGCTGGGCGACAAGCTGTGGGTGCGCAGTCATGTGGCGCGTGGCATCGGCGTGCCCTACAGCAAGGTGCTCTTTTGCGACCATCACATGAGCCACGCTGCCAGCGCATATTTCGCCTGCCCTTTCAAAGACGCGGCAATCCTGACCGTGGATGGCGTCGGCGAGTGGACGACAACCACTTTAGGCGCGGGCAAGAGCAGCCTCGGCGAGGAGAACGATGCGCCGCCAACTATTGAGCTCTTCGAAGAGCAGCGCTTTCCGCATTCTCTGGGCTTGCTGTATTCGACATTCACCGCCTGGCTGGGCTTCCGCGTCAACAATGGCGAATACAAAGTGATGGGCATGAGCCCCTATGGCGAGCCGCGCTACCTGGACAAGCTGTCCAAGCTGGCCAGGGTCGACCCGACCAGCGGCGCATTCCAACTGAATATGGACTATTTCGATTTCCACCGCTCGGCACAGCGCAGCTATAGCCGCAAATTCCTGGAGCTATTTGGCGATCAGCGCGATGCCGAAGCCGACTTCTTCACGGCGCGCACCAACCCAGAACGACGCGCCGAGCGCAAGGAAATGGAGTCCAACCAATATTATGCCGATGTCGCCGCCAGCATCCAGCGCTTCACCGAAGACACGTTGATCCAGACCGCGACCTACCTGCAGAAAAAGACGGGCCTGGACAAACTGGTCATGGCGGGCGGCGTAGCCCTTAATACCAAAGCCAATTGGCGGATTCTGAATGAGACGCCTTTCCAAGAGTTGTGGATACAACCGGCGGCTGGCGATGATGGCGGCGCATTGGGCGCGGCGCTTTGGGCTTGGCATATGCTGCTGGGCAAGCCGAGAAGGTGGGTGCAGGAACATGCCTATTTTGGGCGCAGCTACAGCGATGGCGAGTGCCGCGCATTCCTGGACGAAGCGCAATTGCCCTACGAAAGCTTCACAGACGAAGCCAAACTCACCGAGCGCATTGTCGACGCGCTGACGCAGCAGCAAGTCATCGGCTTTCATCAAGGACGCTTTGAATGGGGACCGCGCGCGCTGGGCAATCGCAGCATCCTGGCAGATCCACGCGGGGCGGACATGAAAGAAATCGTCAACACCAAGATCAAATTCCGCGAGCCTTTCCGCCCCTTTGCGCCAGTTGTCTTGCGAGAACGCGCCCCGGAGTATTTCGATTATCCCCAGGTGGCAGAACACGACTCGCCGCGTTATATGCTGATGGTCGCGCCGATCAAAAGCGACAAGCAGGACGAAATTCATGCCGTGAATCACGAAGGCACGGGCCGCCTGCAATCCATCGACCGGGCTACCAACGCCCGTTATTACGACATCGTCAAGACATTCGGCGAGGCGACCGGCGTGCCCATCGTGCTGAATACTTCGTTCAATCTGCGCGGCGAGCCTATAGTCAATACCCCGCGCGAAGCCTACAATACCTTCCGCAACAGCGATATCGACATGCTGGTGCTGGGCTCGCACATCGTGCGCAAATCAGTCTAATTTTCGTTAAGCCAGAAGGAGAATTCATGGCGACAGAATCCAAGCGGCGCGACGATTCGCCCAGCGCAATGCAAGACTTCTTCATGCGACTCGGCGTCTTGGGCGAGTTGTTGGCTTTCTTGTGGAAGCGCAAGCTCTACTGGATGCTGCCGATGGTCATCGTGCTGGTGGTATTCG
>DAOUJB010000516.1:0-23207 GCA_034423155.1 Anaerolineae bacterium
GTGGCGCGGCTGGCGTCAATGGCGATGCGCAGGCTCACAAGCCGATGATGTGGCTGCCATCCCCATTGCGGAAGACATGCCGCGTATCCACGATCAGTTGGCTGTGGCGGCGCACGGCATTCCAATCTGTGGCTGAGTGGTCGGTTACGATGACGACGCAATGCGCATCTCGCAGCAGGTCGGCGCAGAATGGCACAGAGCGCAGCATGACATCGCTTTCCAGGCGCACTTGCGGCACATGCGGGTCGTGATAGCAGACATCGGCGCCGCGTTGTCGCAGCAGGCTGAGGATATCCAGCGCCGGGCTTTCGCGCACATCATCGACATCGCGCTTGTAAGCCACGCCCAAAATCACCACCCGCGAGCCACGCACCGACCGCTCCAGGTTGTTCAGCGCTTCGGTGATCTTGTCCAGCACATAAAATGGCATGGATGTATTGATCTCGCTGGCCAATTCAATGAAGCGCGCGTTGTAGTTCAGTGTCTTCAGCTTCCAGCTCAAATAATGCGGGTCGACCGGGATACAGTGACCGCCCAAACCCGGACCGGGATAAAATGGCATATAGCCGAAAGGCTTGCTGGCGGCAGCTTGAATGACCTCCCAGACATCGACATCCAGCTTGTCGCACATCAGCGCCATCTCGTTGACCAAGCCGATATTCACCGCGCGGAAGGTATTTTCCAGCAATTTGACCATCTCGGCAGCGGTCGGCGAAGACACCGGCACCACGCGCTCGACAGCCGATGCATAGAGCGCCGTGGCGACCTGACTGCAGGCTGCGGTGATGCCACCCACGACCTTGGGCGTATTGCGCACCGTGAAATCGCTGTTGCCCGGGTCGATGCGCTCTGGTGAATAGGCGATGAACACATCTTCGCCCAGCGCCAGGTCATCGCCGGCGATGCGCGGCACGATGATCTCTTCGGTGGTGCCAGGGTAGGTGGTGCTTTCCAGCACGATGAGCATGCCCGGACGGCGAATCTGCGCGATGGATTGCGCCGCCTGGATGATGTACGACATATCGGGGTCGCCCGTCTTGCGCAACGGTGTCGGCACGCAAATGCTGATGGCATCGACTGTCCGCAGCTCGTCGTAGCTGGTAGCCGCGCGCAATCGTCCCGCCGAGACCAGGTCAGCCAGCCGCGCATCCGGCACATCGGCGATATAGCTGCGGCCGGCATTGATGCCCGCCACTTTTTCCGTAGCCACATCCACGCCCAGCACGCAAAAGCCCGCCTCGGCGAATTCGACAGCCAGCGGCAAGCCGACATAGCCCAAGCCGACGATGCCGATTTTCGCCGTGCGCGCCGCGATCTTTGCGAGCAAGTCTTCCTGACGATTCATGTTTCACCAGTGCGCTTGACGAGTCGGCGCAATTATAATACGCGTCCAGCCTGCTCTACAGGTAGAAATCAACGGATGCCGCTGCGGGCGAAACTCTCGACAAATTGACGCTGAAAGAGCAGAAACAGAATCACCAGCGGCGTGATTACGATGAGTGTGCCCGCCATCAGTTGCCCATAAAATGCGCCTTGATCGGTGGTTTTGATCAGCTTGTTCAGCCCGACAGTGAGCGGACGAATCGCTTCGGAGCGCGTGATGATGAAGGGCCAAAGAAACTCGTTCCAATGCGAGCTGACCGAGACCAGCGCAAAGGCGACATAGGCGGGGATGGCATTGACGACATAGACATGGCGGATGACTTGCACCAGGTTCGCGCCATCGATTCGCGCCGCTTCTTCCAGCTCAATCGGCACTTCGCGGAATGCCTGCCGCAGCAGCAACATGCCAAATGCCGATCCCCAATAGGGCAGCATCAGCGCCAAGCGCGTATCAAACAAGCCCAGCAGGTTGATCATGCGGAAATTCTGCACCAGCAACACGCCAGACGGGATCATCAACTGCAGCAATATCACCACCAGCAGCAGGTTGCGCCCCAAAAAACGCAAGCGCGCAAAAGCATAAGCGGCGCAAGTCACCGTGAATAGCTGGACGAGCAGCGTCCCGCCTACAAAGATGATGCTGTTGAGGTAATGCAAGCCCCAGGGCGCGATGTTCAAAGCATGCTGATAGAGCGACAAGGTGATTTCGCTGCCGAAGAAGATGCTGCCCTGCGTGACGGGCTCGTTCTCCGGGCGGATGCTGACCAAAATCGTGAATACCAGCGGCAGCAAAAAGACCAAGCCGATCGTCGCGGTCAAGACGGCTGCGACAGCTTGCGCGACTCCGCTCTTGCGCGTCATTGGTCGTTCTCGCCGCGCTCAAAGAGCAGAAAGTTGCCCAGCGTAAATATCAGCACGACAGCGATCAAAACGAGGGTCATGGCATTGACATAACCCCAGTTGCGGCGTTCAGCGATATTTTGGAAGATCAGATAGAGCAGCAGATTGGCGCTGTCGGCTGGTCCGCCTTCGCCCAGGGCTTGCAGCTGTTCGACGGTCTGAAAGGCGAATGTGAAAGAAATCACGCTTACGAAGAGCAGGGTGCGGCGCAGCAGCGGCAGCGTCAGCCACAGGAATTGCTGGAATCCGCCTGCGCCGTCCAGCGCTGCCGCCTCGTACAATTCGCGCGCGATATTCTGCAAGCCAGCCAAGAAGAAGATCATGAAATAGCCGGCTTGCTTCCATATATTGACGATAATGACCGAAAGCAGCACCAGGTTGCGGTCGCCCAGCCAATTCAAACCTGGATGCCCCAAGCTGCGCAGCACGGCGTTCGCCAATCCGATGCTGTCGCTGAATATGAAAGACCAGATGCTGGCCGCGCCGATGAGTGGCAGCAGCGCCGGATAAAATACAGCAAAGCGCCAAACGCCCAGTAATCGCTGCGGACGGTTCAAAAGCAGCGCCAGCAACAAACCCAGCGGCACAGCAACCGCGACTGTCGCCAGCGCGAACAGGAGTGTATTGCGGAAGCTGCGCAAGAAGCGCTGCCCCATGTAGTGGCTGTCATCCAAAATATCGGCGAAGTTCTGCAGACCGACGAACTGCGGGGGTTTGCCAGCCGCGTTCAAGCCCCGCGCGGGTTTGTACAAGCTGTCATTGACTGTGTTGAAAGCCGGCAGGACATTGAACATCAGCACCAGCACGAGTGTCGGCGCGATCAGCAAGTAGGGCAACACGCGCGCAGTGAGCCTGTGCCGCCGTGCGCCGGCGATCATGGCGAAGCTCCCTCGCCCGGACTGTGCGCCGCCGGCAGCAAGATGACCGGGTGCGGGTCCAGAAACAGGGACGCGCCCAAGGACACGCCCCCGTTTGTGCTAGCGATAATCAGCCAGGATGCCATCAATTTGCGCTTGCGCGGCATCCATCGCAGCTTGCGCATCGGCCGATTCGCCGGTCAAAATGCTTTCCAGCGTCCCGTTGATGATGCCCTGGATGGTGATGGTCGCATAACTGGAAAACTCCTTGTCGGCATGCTGCAGTTGGTCGCGCGCGACCCCATACTGCGGATGTTCCATCGAAAGCGAAGCCAGCGGTTCGGTCTCCCAGGCGCTGGCATTGGCGGCGATATAACCGGTTGTCGCGCCCCAATCGGCTTGGATCGCTGGCGACGACAAGAAAGTGACCCACTTCCAGATCGCGTCCAGCTCGGCTTGCGACTTGCTGCCATCGTCAAAGATGTACAAATTGCCGCCGCCGGTGGGCGAGCCATAGCCCGTGCCATCTTCGCCGGCCGGTCCGCTGGGCAGATACCACACGCCGACTTCGAAGTCAGCGCCGCTCAAAATGCGCGTCAGGTTGCCGGTGGTGTGATAAATCATGCCCGCTTGGCCCGCCAGGAATGCCACTGGCGTATCGCCCCAGGCTGCGCCGCCGGCTGGTCCTACGCCCAGATCCGTGCCCAGCGAGCGAACAAATTCGACCGCAGCCACGGCCTCTGGCGTGTTGAAGTAGACCTCGGCCGGGTCATCGCCGACGATATTGTGCCCAAAGGCGATGGCGAAGCTCTGATACATCCAGATCGGGAAGCCGCCAGCAACGGGCACCAGCAAGCCATGCCGGTCATCGGTGGTCAATGCTTGCGCGATCTCGACCAGCTCGGCATTGTTTGCAGGCGGGCTGTCATAGCCGGCTTCTGCCAACAGGTCGGCATTGTAATAGAGGATAGGCGTGCTGCGCTGGAAGGGGATCGACCAGATATTGCCGTCCGCGTCCGTGCTGTTCGCCATCAGCGCCGGGAAAAAGTCGCTGGCATAAGCCTCGCCGCCGTCCATGGCATCGATGAAAGCCTGGGCGGGCGTGATATAGCCTTCTTCGGCGAAGCTGTAGAGGTCGATAGACAGCATCACGGCGACATCGGGTCCCGCGCCGCCACCTTGTAGCTCGGTCAATATCGTATTGCGCGTATCCGTATAGCTGCCGGTGAAGACGGGATTGACGCTGATGCCGGGATTGTCTTCTTGAAACAGATCGGCATAACGCTGGAAGATGCCTTCGGCGTCATTGGCGGTGGCAGAAGGAAAATAGAAGTCGATGACGATATCATCTTGGGCATGGGCTGCGCCGATGAACATCGACAACAGCAGAGATAGTACTAGCGTACGTTTGCAAATGGCGATCATCTTGCATCTCCTGGCTGGATTTCCGAGTACGGGATTGTATCCAGCCTAGTATAGCGCAAGACATCGACCCTGCCGACTTCGCCGAATAAGCCCGTGTGATGGAGAATTGACCGATGGTTAAGTCTTGCAGAGCGTCAGGCGCTCCCGATTATACGCCGACATCCCGCCGTTCATAGCGATGCAGGGAGACGCCGAGCATAACCAGCGACAGCGCGAGATAACCAGCGATGTGTGGCCAGATAAAGCCCTCGCTCAAGATGTTGCCTGCGTTGTAATAGCTGAAGAACGACACCGTGCCCAGCGGTTCGGCGATTGTGCCTTCGGCTGCCAGGCCGATCGTCTGCAGCATAAAACTGGCGACGACAAAGGCGGTAATCACGCCCAGCGCCACCATCCGCCGCCGCGCCACCGCCGCCACCAGCATGGTCGCTGCCATGACGAAAATCATCAGCGGGATCAAATAGAATGCCACTTCTGTCAGCCGCCCCACTTCCAACTCGACATTGCCCAGCCCAGCGCCGATGCCCACGCCCAGATAGATCAGCAGGACAACGCCGACGATGCTGACGCAATAGGCAAAGAACTTCTCGACCAGCACCTGGGCGCGGCTGACGGGCAAACTGAGCAGCACATCCATGATGCCATTGTCTTCTTCTTCGGCGGTGATGCGCATGCCCATGACGACCGGATATACCGCGAAGATGAGCGCCGACTTGCCAAAGAAGCCGATGGCGACGAAGCCCTCGTTGGTGGCGAAGACCTCCAGATCGCGCCCGACGCCGATCATTGCCAAAATGAAGGGCGGGAAGTTTTCCAGCAGGCTTTTCATATCTTGCATATCAAACAGCGGCACCATCAGCACCACCAGCATCGCCAGCGCCGCCAAGCCCATGCCCCAGCCGAGCATCTGCTTCCAGGTTTGTTTGAAAGTCTCAACGAACACGGCGCCTGTCATGAGCTGCTCCTAGATCCCAATATCGCGGCGGTCGAAGAAGTGCGCGGAAAGCACGAAGCCAATGCCGGCAGCCACCAGCAGCCCCAGCGTGCCACTCGGCTCGTATTCGCCAGAAACGATGCTTTCGCCGCCAACATGCGAGAAATACGACAGCCCCTGCAGCAGATCTGCGATTGCGCCACTGGCTGCGCTGCCTATGATGTTGAATATATAGCTGCCGATGACGAATGCCGCGACAGCAGCAATGGCAGCGATGCGCCGGCGAAACAGGGTCGTCAGCAGCACAGTCACCGTGATCACAATCAGCGCGCCGGGATAAACAGCCAAGATGCTACCGAAGATGATGCCGAAATCCGCCTCGATGCCCAGCCCGATGGCGGTCAATGTGGGCAGCAGCGCCGAGATCAACACCAAGCCAAAAGCCAGCAGCGCATAGGCCAGCCACTTTTCCAGCAAGAATGCGCGCCGCGAGATGGGCAGCGACAATACGACATCCAATATGCCCGACTGCTCTTCGTTGGCTGTGATAGCCAAACCAGCCATGACCGCATACACCGAAAGAAAGAGCGCCAATTCGCTCACCAGGATGGTAACCACCCAGCCTTCTGTCGACCGGAAGAGTTCTGCGCCCGAAGCGCCAAAGGCAGTCAACAGCACTGGCGGCAACGACTCGAACAGATCGGCGTAACCCTGCACAATGTCCGAATTGGAGGCAATGAAGACGATGTACATGCCCAGCAAGCCCAAACCCAAGCCCCAATAGAGCATTTGCTTCCAGGTTGTGCGCACTGTGTTGCCGATGATGACGCCGCTCATGAGCCGTCTCCTTCGCCGCTGTAATATGCCAGGAAGATATCTTCCAGCGATGGCTCTTCGACATGCAGCTGCTCGACATAGCCAGCGCCAAGCGTGCGCAGCAGCGGGTCGAAGTCGCCCTGCAGGCGCATCCGGGCATGTGGGCCATCGGCGTTGAACTCGCTCACGGCCGGCAAATTGCGCAAGCCCTGCGCCACTTCGGCTGGCACAGCGCCGCGAAATTGCACATGCACCCAGCGGAACTTGACATCAGTAAGCGCCTCCACGGACTGCACCGCTTTCAAGTCGCCATCGCGCAGGATGCCGACGCGGTCGCAAATGGCTTGCACCTCGCTGAGCACATGCGACGACAAGAACACCGTCTTGCCCTTGTCGCGGTATTCATTCATTAGTTCATGAAAAGTCTGCTGAACCAACGGGTCCAAGCCGCTGGTCGGCTCGTCCAAGATGAGCAGATCGGGCGAATGCATCATGGCGATGACCAAGCCCAGTTTGCGTTTGTTGCCAGAAGACAGGTCGCGCACCTTTTTGCTGGTATCGAGCTTCAGCCGCGCAGCCAGTTCTTCAGCTTGCTTGACGATGCGCTTGATATCACCGCGCACGCTGGCGATATAGTGGATGACTTGCACGCCGCTTCGTCCTTGCCACAAGCTGAGCTCGCCTGGCAAAAAGCCGATGCGCCGATGCAATTCCACACTCTGCTGGCGGACATCCAGGCCAAAGATGGTCGCGTTGCCACTGCTGGGACGGATCAGGTCGAGCAGCACGCGAATGGTGGTCGTCTTGCCAGCGCCGTTGGGTCCGAGATAACCAAATATCTCGCCGGGCTGCACTTGCAGCGTCAACTTGTCCAGCGCGACGGTGGCTTTGCTGCCGCTGCCATAAATCTTGGACAGTCCCTTGATGTCTATCACCGACGATGCCGCCATCCGAAGCTCCTCACTCGCGCACCTCTGCTATCGGCATGTCGCCTGTGCGCTGGCTGACCTGAAGTGAGTATAGACCTCGCGTAAAGCGGCTGTCAAATCGCAGCCGACCCCCATTATTTGGGGGGAAAGCAACCCCTCTTGACCAGCAGGTCACAACCGAGTCGGCGTAGAGTCGAGGTGCTGGTTCGCCCGATATGATTATCCAGGTTGAATGGTGTCAGCCCCACCCAGGTAGGGACGCAGCGCCTCGGGGATGACAACGCTGCCGTCTGCCTGTTGGTTGTTCTCCAATATGGCGATCAGCGAGCGCGGAGTGGCCAGCCCGCTGCCGTTCAGCGTGTGCAGGTAACGCGTTTTGCGGCTGCCGCGCGGATAATAGCGCAGCCCCGCCCGCCGCGCCTGGAAGTCTTCGGTGTTGCTGCACGAACTGACTTCCAGCCATTCGCCACAACCCGGCGACCACATTTCGATGTCGTATTTCTTGGTCGCGCTGAAACCGAGATCGCCCGATACAATCTCCAGGCGGCGGTGGGGGATGTCCAGCGCGGCGCAGATGCTTTCGGCTTGCCGCGTCATCGCTTCCAGCGCAGCATAACTAGCATCGGGCGCGGTGAACTGGTACATCTCCACTTTTTCGAACTGGTGCACGCGCTTGATGCCGCGCACATCCCGCCCGGCGCTGGCTTTTTCGCTGCGGAAGCAGGGCGTGTGCGCCACATAGCGCAATGGCAGTTGCGCTTCTTCCAGGATCTCTTCGCGATGCAGGTTGGTGATAGCGACTTCGGATGTGGGCAACAAGTATTTGTCGCCATCGGCCACAGGATAGACCGTGTCTTGGAATTTGGGGAATTGCGCGCTGCCATAGAGCATCTGCCCGTGCACGATATAGGGCAGGTACAGCTCCTCATAGCCATTTGCGCGCGCTGTATCCAGGAAGAAGCTGATCAACGCCCGCTGCAAACGCGCCCCCCAGCCGGTCAGCACATAATAGCGGCTGCCCGACAATTTGACGCCGCGCTCAAAGTCGATGATGCCCAGCGCTGGTCCCAGCTCCCAATGCGGCTTGGGATCGAAGTCGAATTCACGAAACTCGCCAACTGGCGCGCCCGGTATGTTGTCGTCTTCGCCCGGGAAGACCGGCACGCTTTCGTGAGGCAGGTTGGGCAGCCAGGACATCTCCGCCTGCAGATCGGCTTCGGTTGTCTTGGCGCGCGCATAGCCAGCCTCGATGCTTTCGCCCATGTTTTTTAGCGCGGCGATCAGTTGCTTGAAGGCGAGATCGGCATCGATATCGCTTTGGCTTGGCGGCGCGCTGCCGTCCATGAGCGCCAAAGCCGACTCATAGTCGCCGCTGCGGATTGCCTGGCTGGCGCTTCCGGCGCGTTGTGTTTTCTCGGCGGGCGACATGGATTTGCTGCCACGCAATTTGCCCATGGCGCGGTTCAGCTTGTTGCGGGCGGCTTGCGCAGTCTCACATTGCGTGCGCGTTTGACGGCGATCGGCATCCAGCTCAATGATGCGGTCAATGCGCGCCGGGGCGGATTCGTCGCCCAGCTTGGCGATTTGCGATTTGACCCAATCCGGTCGCGAGCGTATCAGCGCGATATCAAGCATGGTCTTCGGCTCTCCCTTGTTGTGTCTCGTGCAGCCAAGTCGGGGCATCGTCAGGTGGCGGCTTGCGCAGATCTCGCAAGAAGCGCCGGCCCGCCAACAGCGCGCCCAGCGACAGACTGAGCACAACCAGCAGGTCGAAGAATTGCGGCGTCAGCAGCTCGGTCATGTGTTCGCGTCCGCTTGCAGGGAAGTCCAGAACTGCGCCAGGTCGACCTCGCGCAAATCGTCTTCCACGCGGTAGAAGCTCGACTCGGTCATCACAAACAGCGCACCAGCAAATGCCCGGTCGATATTCTGCAATTGCGGCAGCGCACCTTTCAGCGCATTCGCCATACGGAATTCGACGCCGATCCCGTACTTGGGCAGCAGCAGCCCCAGCAGCCGTTTCTTGCTGCCCAGCGGCACATCGAGCTGGTATTCCAGTTCGCGCACCGCTGCATCCAGCATGAATTGTCCGCGCAGGTCGCGTTCGGACAGGGCGGGCGCACGCAGATGCGGATACAGCAGCACATCGCGGATGCTCACCTTGTCGGTCAGCAGCATGACCAGGCGGTCGACGCCTGCGCCAAAGCCACCGTTGGGCGGCATGCCATAGCGCATCGCGTTGAGATAATCCTCATCCAGCGGCGTGGTCTCATCGGCTTCATCGGCGTAGAGCCGCTTCATCTCTACAAAGCGCGCCTGTTGATCGCGGGGGTCGTTGAGCTCGGTGAAGGCGTTGCCCATCTCCATGCCCGCGATGAAGAATTCAAAGCGCTCGGTGTGACTTTCGATGTAACGCCGCTCTTTTTCATCGCTAATCGATTCGGCGCTACCCAGCCGCTTGGCGAACGGCGACATATCGCGCGGATAGTCCTTGATGATGGTCGGCTGGATGAGATGCTGCTCGATGTGGTCGCCCAGCAAGTGCTCGACGATCATGCGTCCCCAGGTATCTTGCGCGTCCAGCCCATCCGCCAGCCCGCGCGTTTGCAGATAGGCGAAAAGCGAGTCGCTGGTCGGATAGTCCATATAGTCGAAACCCAGCAGTTCCTGAACAGCTTCGCGGATGCTGAGTCGCTTCCAGGGCGGCGACAGGTCGATTTCGCGCCCCTGATAGACGATCTGCGCACTGCCCGTCACCTGCTCGGCGCAGTAGGCGAACATGCGCTCGGTGATGTCCATCACGCCGGCATAGTCGATATAGGCTTTGTAAAACTCCAGCATGGTGAATTCGGTATTGTGCTTGTAGCTGACACCCTCGTTGCGGAAGTCGCGCCCGATTTCATACACCGCGTCATATCCGCCGACCAGCAGCCGCTTCAGATACAGTTCAAAGCTGATGCGCAGGTACAGATCCTGATGCAGCTGGTTGTGATGCGTGGTGAAAGGCCGCGCCGCCGCGCCACCATACAGGGGCTGCAAAATCGGCGTTTCCACCTCCAGCATGCCTTCTGCATCCAGGAAGTTTCGCAGCGCCGTGATTGTGCGCGCCCGCTTGACGAATACATCCCGCACCGGCTTGTTCACAGCCAGATCCGCATAGCGCTGGCGATAGCGTATTTCTGTGTCTTTGAACTCGCCATATTCGACCAGCGTGCCATCATCCAGCCGCTGCTCCTTGACGACAGGCAGCGGGCTAAGCGACTTGGCCAGCAGGCGCAGTTGACGAACATTGACGCTGATCTCGCCGGTTCGCGTGCGCATCATCTCGCCGCGCGCCTCGACAAAATCATCGACGTCGATTAGCTTGCGGCGGATGCGTTCATACATTTCCGCGCCCAGCGTGTTGACGCGCAGAAAGAGCTGCACGCGCCCGCTTTCGTCTTCGATGTGGGCGAAAGACAGCTTGCCTTTGCTATTGAGTCGGCGAATGCGCCCTAGCAGCGTTACTTCAAGAGCCTGTTCAGCCGATTCGTCGGCGATAAATGCCTCGACCGCCTGGGCGATGCGATGCGTGCGCTGCGTGCGGGCCGGGTAGAGTGGCACGCCAGCTTCTGCCAGGCGCGCTGCTTTTTCCAGCCGCTCTCGCTCCAATTTGTTGGGTTGCCACATCCGGGCGCTGTCTCCAGCTAGTCAGTGCTTGCGGCGCAAACGATAGTATAGGATGCGCCGAAATCACAGGTGGAATCGCGCTGTGACAAATTGCGGGAATTGGCGCTTGCAATTTCAAACGAGCCACTTATGCTTGCGCGAGCTTACTGATGTGTTTGGATTACACTTTGTATGCAAGACGCTGAGGAAGCTCAGCCTGCCAAGCGCTGGCTCATCACGCTGGTTGTGGTGGCGCTGGCGCAGGCGCTTGGCACTGGTGGCATCACCCTAGTTTATCCCTTTTTGCCGCTCTACATTCAGACGCTGCGCGATGCCCACTTCGTTAGTCCCGAGCTGCTAGCTGGCTTGGTGATCGCTGCGCCGCCCCTGGTCGCCAGCCTCGCCACGCCGTTTTGGGGGCGCCTGGCCGACCAGTACGGACGCAAGAAAATGGTCCTGCGCGCGGTCTTCGGCGCGTCTGTCATCCTGGCGCTGATGGGCTTTGCAGAAACAGCGCTGGCGTTGATTGTGCTGCGCGCGCTGCAAGGCCTGACCAGCGGCATCATCGCAGCCAATATGGCGCTGGTGGCTGGCGAATGCCCGCGCGAGCGCATGGGTTTCGCCCTGGGCACGCTGCAGGTTGGCTTGTTCAGCGGCGTGGCGATTGGCCCCGCTGTTGGCGGCTTGTTGGCCGAGCGCTTCGGTTTTCAGATCCCGTTCTTCTTCACCTCGGTCCTGCTCATCCTGGCCGGGCTGCTGGTGATGTTTGGCGTGCGCGAGACTTATGCGCCTGCGCCGGGCAGCCGATTGAATATCCACCCGCTCAAGATGATGCGCGGTTGGCGCGCCATCCTGCGGCTGGACGGCGTCAAAACAGTCTACTCGCTGCGATTTCTCAATGGCTTCGCCCAGCGTTCCATCATGCCGGTTGCGCCCTTATTCGTTTTGGCGCTGATCCCAAATGCGGCGGCGGCCGGCGCGAGCACCTATGCGGGCTTGGTCTTGACCGTCTCGTCCATCACCATGACAGCCGGTTCGTTGATCTTGGGCTGGCTCAGCGATCGCTGGGGATACCAAGTGATTCTGCTGGGGGCAGCGGCCGTGGCGGCGGCCTTCTATATTCCGCAAGCCTTCGTCAGCGATATCACGCAGCTGCTGGTCTTGCAGGCGCTGGCTGGATTCGCGGCGGGTGGCGCGCTGTCTGCGCCGGCGGCTATGCTGGCCAACTTCACCGCGCTGGGCGATGAAGGCTCGGTATATGGGCTGGATGCTTCGGTGTCGTCTTTCGCCAATGGCATGGCGCCTTTGAGCGCTTCCATTATCGCGGCAGGTTTTGGCTTGCGCGCGGTCTTTGCTCTGGTGGCAATCTATTACCTGTCGATGCTTGTAATCGCCGCGCGATTCCTGCCCGCGCCAAAACGCAAGCGGCTGCGTTTGATTCCCATGCTATCGAGGTGAGTTGATAATGGCACGAGTCTTTGCGCTGCGAGCAAATGCCCAGCGGA
Organism: Anaerolineae bacterium; assembly: GCA_034423155.1. GTDB lineage: Bacteria > Chloroflexota > Anaerolineae > Aggregatilineales > Phototrophicaceae > UBA6055. Next base: position 12,398 of record DAOUJB010000516.1, read on the forward strand.
CAGCAATCCCTTTCATCACCAACTGGAAGTTCACGCTGAGCGTCGTCTTCATCGCGCAGGTGCTGTCGGCGGTCGGTTTTTCGATGATATTTCCTTTCTTGCCGCTCTACATTGATGAACTGGGCAGCGCCGGCGGGCACAGCACAGAGTTGCTGGCGGGCTTGGTCATCTCGGTGCAAGGCTTGACTATGATGGTCACCGCGCCGTTGTGGGGCGCAGTCGCCGATCGCTTCGGTCGCAAGAAGATGATCATGCGGGCGATGTTTGGCGGCGGCATCACGCTGGCGATGATGGCTTTTGTGCAATCGGCCGAGCAGTTGATCCTGGTGCGGGCGCTGCAAGGCTTGGTGACAGGCACAGTCTCGGCGAACAACGCGCTGGTGGCTTCGGTCGCGCCGCGCAGCCGCGTTGGATTCGCCATGGGCACGCTGCAAGTTGGCTTGTGGGCTGGCGTGGCCGTGGGTCCTGTGTTGGGCGGCGTGCTGTCGGATCTGTTTGGCTACAGCATGCCCTTCTTGCTCACGGCGGGGTTGCTCGGCGCGGGCGGGCTGATCGTGCTGCTGGGCGTCAGCGAAGATTTCACGCCGCCGCCACACCAGGCGCATTTTGCTATGGGCGCGATCCTGCGTGGCTGGCGCGACATCCTGGCGACATCGGGTGTCAGCCTGCTGTTGTTCATGCGCTTCTTGGCTGGTTTGGCACGCACGGTCATCATCCCGATCGCGCCGCTGTTCGTTGTCTCGTTGATCGCCAACGACGCCGCCAGCAGCAATACCTACGCGGGCTTGGTCATGGCCGCTTCGGCAGCGACATCGACGCTTGGCGCGGTCTATTTGGGCAATTTGGGCGACCGCATCAGCCATCGCAAGGTGCTTCTCTTCAGCGCGGTTGCCGCGACTCTCCTCTACCTGCCACAAGCCTTCGTGGCCGATATCTGGCAACTGCTGATTCTGCAGGGCTTGGCAGGATTTGCGGCTGGCGGAATCGTGGCCGCGCCCAGCGCATTGCTTTCGCGCTTCACCAGCAAAGAGACAGCTGGCGCAGTCTATGGCTTGGACAATTCGGTCATCAGCGGCTCGCGAGCGGCGGCGCCACTGGTCGGCGCATCGGTGGCTATTCTGCTGGGCATGCGCGGCACTTTCTTTGCGGCGGCGCTGGTCTTCGCCTTGATCGCCCTGGTGACCTGGCGTCTGCTGCCTTCGGATGGCGCAAGTCGCGCGCGCTGAAATTGCGCTGGTTGCGCCCAAGCCGCCAATGGCTATAATCAGCGCATGCCAGCCAAGCGTGATCCACTTGCCAAAGTCGATAATTTGCCAGCGCGCGCCGCCAAGTATGCGCCTGTGTCCGCTGCGTTGACAGCTGTCTATGGTCAACTGGACTGGTCGCGGAATCAAGATGGCATGGACGAGCTGGTCAGCTGCATCCTCAGCCAGAGCACCAACGACACCAACCGCGACCGCGCCTTTGCACGCCTGAAAGCGCGTTACGCCGATTGGGCGGCAGTTCGCTTCGCCGACCTTGCGGAACTGATTGATATCATTCGCCCAGCGGGCTTGGCGAACCAGAAAGCGCCGCGCATTCAAGAGGCGCTGGGGGTGATCCATGACCACGCTGGCGAATACAGCATCGACTTTCTGGAGACGATGTCGCTGGCGGACGCCAAAGCCTGGTTGGTCTCGCTGCGAGGCATTGGTCCCAAGACAGCCGCCATCGTACTGTGCTTCGCCTATGGCAGACCGGCCTTTCCCGTCGACACGCATGTCTTCCGCGTCGGCAAGCGCATCGGCTTTCTGCCCGCCAAGATCTCCGCCGACAACGCGCATCCGGTGATGGAGGCGATCGCGCCGCCAGACGACTATTATCAATTTCACATCCAGCTCATCCAGCATGGGCGAGATACTTGCCATGCGCGAACGCCAGCCTGCGACCGCTGCCCGATTACTGCGCACTGCGACTATTTCGCCGCGCTCGACTGAGAATTGCGAGGAATCAATTGGCAGAAACCAGTCAGTCTCATGTCATCATTTCGCCGCACTTTGATGATGGTGTCTTCAGTTGCGGCGGCATGGCGAATCAGCTGCGCAGGGCTGGGCACAGCGTCACTATCGTGACCATGATGGGCGGCGTGCGCGAAGGCGCTGCGCCAGACACGCCCATCCTGCGCGACTTGCTGCGGCGTTGGGAGGCGGGGGTCGATCCCCTGCGGCATCGGCAGCTGGAAGATGAGCGGGCGGCGGGGGCGCTTGGCGTTGAGTTTTCGCATATTCCGCTGACCGATTGCGTCTATCGCGCTGTCGATGGCACGGCGCTGTATCCATCGGAGGAGTCGCTCTTTGGCGAAGTGCATGCTGCCGATTTCGCGCCGCGTCTGTTGCAGGGCATTGGCGTGCCACAGATCAGCGACAGCACGACCGTCTACTTGCCGCTGGCGGTCGGCCACCATGTCGATCATCAGATTGTGCTGGACTGGGGGCTGAGCCAAATCGCCGAGAATCCCGGGCGTTGGTCCGTGCGCTTTTATGCGGAATATCCCTATTCCAATGCCGACAAATCCACCGAGATCGCTTTGGATGCGCTGGGAATGGCGCTGCGGTCGGCTGATTACAGGCTGGACGAGGCTGATATGCGCGCGAAGCTGGCTGCCATCGCCTGTTATCATTCGCAAATCAGCACATTCTGGCAAGATCTGCGGGATATGGAAGCGGATGTGCGCCGCGCCTTCACCGACCCGCAGACCGGCGCCTATGTCGAGCGCATGTGGCAGCTCGCCTCATAACTCGCTGCAATCCCAGACGAAGCCGCATTTTGGACACAGCACTTTGCAGCGCCGCCGCAGCACTGGGCTGTTGCAAGCCGGGCAGACGCTGCTGAGCGTGAAGTTGCTGATGGGTGCTGGTGGCGACTGGGCATAGATGCGGGTTGTTTTGGACGGTTGGGGCTTCTTTGGGGGCATCGGCTGGTTTTTCATCTTTGGTGCGCGGGACTGGCGGGGAGAGGCGACGGTGGGATTCGAACCCACGAATGAAGGTTTTGCAAACCTCTGCCTTACCACTTGGCTACGTCGCCCGATTCGCGACAATTCTAGCAGCGCGCTCTGCCGAATTTCAAGTGGCATTTACGATTGCTCGTTGCCAGGTGTCCAGCCAAATGGCAGGTCTTCGTCTGGCAGATCGAACGATTCTCCCCGCTCGATACCAGGCAATGTCTCTTCGGCCGGCATCGTTGCGCGCCGCGCCAAATGCCGCAACTCACGCGCGTATACGATGGCATTGTCATAATCGTCGGCGAGCGCCAGTTGAGCAACGCCCCTCGCCAGCAGCTCGACAGCCAGCGGCGCGGCATTGCCCAGCCCCAGCCGAGCCGGCGCTGGCAGCTGGCCCAAGCGCGTCATCAGGCGGAAGAACAAGGCTCGGTCTTGATCGCGGGCATACAACAGTGGCGCTCGCACAATCGTCGTCCGCAATCCGCTGCGCCGCAGATACGCTTCCGCCGCTCGCTTGGACTGAATGTAGCCGCGGTGCAGCCAGGGCGCTCGCGACCCGCTGATGAAAATGAGCCGCCCGACGCCATCGCTGATGCACATGTTGGCGACATTTCTGGCGGAAACGAGGTTGAGCCGCTCGAACGACGCGCCGCGCGCTGGATCGTCGGTGAGGCTGCCGATGGTGTGGATGACCGCCGCGTGCCCGCGCGCCTGGCCACGCAAACTGCCCGGACTCCAGACATCCGCACGCGACCAACGAGTGTGCCGCAACAGCTTGCCCAGCTTGTCTTCAGCGCCAGGCTGCACCAGCAGAGTCACCGCCAGACCCTCCGCCAGCAAAGCCACGGCGATATAGTCGCCCAGAAAGCTGCCGCCGCCAGTAACCAGGATGCCGCGCGTGTCTCGTGCCATGTCTATGCGTCTACGCCTTTCCACCGAACCTGGCCATTGCATAGTTTTCCGCTACTCATATCCGTTGTTTGCAGTATACTAAGTCGAATGGGCTAGCGGAGAATTGATCTGCAAAGCCAGTGCGCAATTTGCAATGCAAGACCAGCGATAGAGCCACGCTTGTTTGCTGGGAGCAGTTGCAGGACGAAAAGTACCACGCCAGCTTGAGCATTGCCTGCATTTTGGGTGAATCTAGCTGGTGGCTGCGGGATATGCCGCGTGATTATCTAGCGAACGAACAGCCAATCGTGAGACGGTGTTTGCTGCCGGCGAACGCACAAAACGGAAATGCATCAAAGCGGAAAGAACTGGCGCGAAACCTGAACGATTGAAACGGAAAAGTTGCGTTGGATCTTGGTCGATCCTCCTGTGCGCAACCAAGATGTCCACAGCTGTTGACGATCGACGCGACAAATTGCCCGGCATGCACGCAGGTGAACTGTGGCAGCGAACCCTGCCGGATGGATGCGATGCCTGTCATCACCGCCCTGAAGACGCACCGCCGCAACAAGGACCGCGTCAAGCTTTACCTGGATGACGAATATGCTTTCCAGTTGCCCTGGCACAATGTGGCTGCGCTGAGTTGCGGGCAAGAATTGAGCCAGCAAGAAATCGCGGCGCTGATTGAAGACAGCGCGTTTCACGATGCCTATGACCGGGCAATTCGATTCTTGGCGCATCGTCCACGCAGCACTGGCGAATTGCGCCACTATCTCATGTCCAAAGAGGTGGGGCAGTCGGTCATCGCAGCCGTGCTGGAGCGATTGCAAGAACGCGCCTGGATCGATGACGCTGAATTTGCTCGCTATTGGGTTGATCAGCGGCAGCGTCACAAGCCCATGTCTGCGCGAGCACTGCGCTATCAACTGCGGCAGAAGGGCGTGGCGGAATCCGTAATCGACGAGGCGCTGGACAGCCTGGACGAAGCGGACGCGGCATATCGCGCGGCGCAGTCGCGGCTTTCGCGGTATCGTGGGCAGACGCGTCGGGCTTTCCGCCAAAAGCTGGGCGGCGCGCTGATGCGGCGCGGCTTTGATGCGCAGACCATTCAGGAGATAGCCTTGCGTTGCCAGCAAGAACTTGATGAAATTGATGGCGACTACTTTCACAATGAAGCCGAGGCTTGATGTCGTTTGACACTGGCCGGATTAAACAGGAAAGGAGCATAGACGAATGTATCCACTGGATACCGTCAAACCAATATGGAAATCATACTTGCAGTTGTCACAGCACTTGTCGGGGTTGGCGCGGGATATATCATCGGCAGCCGCCGAGCAGTGCAGAATCTGCTAAAAAGACAGCAGGAAGAGGGCAATAGCGCCCTGATCAAAGCATCCAACGATGCCAAGGAGCTGCTAAAGAACGCAGAAACCGAACAAGCAACAATCATTGCCGAAGCCGAACGAACCGCCCGTCAGCGCATAGGTGACGCCGCTGCAAAAATCTCGCGTCGACGCCACGACCTGGATGAAGAAGCCGAACGCATACATCGCCGCCGCGGCGACCTCGACAAGCGCATGGAGCGGCTCGACCAGCACGACCAGCAGTTAAACAAGCGACAAAGCCGGCTCGACCGCAAAGAAAACGAAATCAAAAAGTCCGAAGCGGTCATGCTCGACAAGCTGCAAGTCATCGCCCAGATGACAGTCGACGAAGCGCGACAGCAGCTTCTTGATTCAATCGAAGTGGACGCTCGCAACGACATGGCGCGCATCATCCGCCAGGTCGAAGCCGAAGCCCGCGAAACCGGCGACCAACGCGCCCGCAGCCTGATCGCCATGGCGATCCAGCGCCTGGCATCCGAACATGTCAGCGAGATTTCGGTCAGCGTCGTGCACCTGCCCAGCGATGACATGAAAGGGCGCATCATCGGCCGCAACGGGCGCAATATCCGCTCGTTTGAGCTGGCCACCGGCGTCGATGTCGTCGTCGATGATTCGCCCGAGTCGGTGACCATCAGCAGCTTCGATCCCGTCCGCCGCGAGGTCGCCAAACGCACCATGGCCAAGCTGGTGGTCGATGGGCGCATCCACCCAGCCCGCATAGAAAAATTGGTGGAAGATACGCGCGCCGAAGTCGACAAGATCATCAAAGAAGAGGGCGAACGCGCCGCCTATGAAACCGGCGTTCATGGCTTGCATGCAGAAATCTTGAAGCTGCTGGGCACGCTGAAGTTTCGCACCAGCTATGGGCAAAACCAACACGCGCACGCCGTCGAAACCGCGCATATCGCCGGCATGATCGCCATGGAGCTGGGCGCGAATGTCAATATCGCCAAGATGGGCGGATTGATGCACGATATCGGCAAGGCGATCGACCACAATGTCGAAGGCACACACGCCATGATCGGCGCAGATTTTGTCAAGCGCTATGGCGTGAAAGATGCGGTCGTGAATTGCATCGCGGCGCATCATCACGAGGTCGAAAAAGAATGCGTGGAAGCCTTCATTGTCGAGGCAGCCGATGCCATCTCTGGTGCCAGACCGGGTGCCCGCCGCGAAAGCCTCGAAGGCTACATCCGTCGCGTCAAACAGCTGGAAGAAATCGCCGATTCGTTTGACGGCGTCGAGCAGAGTTATGCGCTGCAAGCCGGTCGCGAGGTGCGCATCATCGTGCGGCCCGAGGTGGTGGACGACTACGCCTCGATTCAACTGGCGCGCGATATCGCCAAGCAGATCGAAACCGACATGCAATATCCAGGCCAAATCAAGGTGCATGTCATCCGCGAGACGCGCCGCGTGGAATATGCGAAGTAGGGCGGGTAAAGGTGGGCAGCCTCGAATGCGTTTTGCGAGCATGACCGATATGAAGTCAGGTGGGTTTGGTCCCGGCCGTCGCCACTAGGTTTGCCCTTTCTAGGAAAGCGGATCTCGCCGAGGTCTGCTTTCACTGTCCAATCCTGGGGAGAAACTCCGAGTTCGTGCGCGTGCCACCTGGATGGTCGTCATCGCCCCCAGCGCTCTTTGGTGAGGGCTAAGCCAAGAGACGGCAAGTAGATCGCAGCAACGGGCTGGCTTTCTTGTGCCGCTCGCCAGCGACCCGCCCAAATGGATGACGAGACCGCGAGCGCTTTGCCTCACCTCGAACAAGGCCTGCGAGCAATAGGATTTCGGGGAAGTAAATCAAAAAAGCCCCCGCCGCAATGGCAGGGGCTTCTGTTTTTGCTCAGACGAACTCGGCTTATTTCGCCACGCGCAGGGTTACTTCTACCTGCAGCAGCTCGCCGCCGCGCAGCACATCCAGGCGCACGACTTCGCCAGGCTCGTGGAAGTAGATGCGGTTACGCAGATCGAGCTCCATGGTGACCGCTTCGCCAGCCACCGCCACGATGATATCGCCTTCTAGGAGGCCAGCTGCCTCGGCTGGCAAGCCTTCAATCACTTCGACGATGTAGGCACCATTGGCGATTTCTGTGTTCGCCAAGTGCTCGCTGTCCGGCTCCAGCTGCAAATAACGCACGCCCAGCGTAACCTGCTTTTCGTGCAAGTCCAGCCATTGGCTGCGGTCTTGTCCGGCTGGCTTGGCATGCCCCAGCATCAGCAAGGCGGCTGCCGATCCAGGCACATCAATTTGCAAGCTGCCGGCTGTGCGCACAACAGTCAGTTGGATTGTATCGCCCTCGAAGAGGCTATCGGTGTTCGCGATAGCTTCGCCATTGGCTTCGGTAACGACATCGTAGGCGCGCAATCCAGCGGCGTAGAGCTCGTGTGCCGGGTTGATCTGCAGCACCTGTACGAAGTCATCGCCATAACCCAGGCTGATCATGTCGGTGTCGAAGTTCGATTTGATATCGCTGCGCGGATGCGGACGCCGCCGTGGGTTACGCCGCTTGCGCTGGTCTTCTACAATCGTCTCGACGACCATCTCGCGGTCATCGCGCAAAATGACGATGCTCAGTTGGTCGCCGACGCTCAGGTCGGCAACAGCGGCATCGGCTTGCGGGATGTTGCTGACGCGGTCGCCATCGATTTCTACGATCTCATCGTAGAGATGGAAGCCAGCCTCCGCGACTTGCGAGCCAGCATAGGCACCGATGACCAGCAGATGATCGCCGCACTCCCCAACAAAGAGACCGATGCTCGCCAAGTCCAGCGGCATGGGATAGTCGGGATTGTTGAAGACATCGTCCGGGCGCGCCATTAGAGTCAGCGATTGCTGCATCGCGTCGCCATCGCGCAGAATGCTTAGATCAATGCTGGTGCCGATATCGTATATCCAAACCAACTGGCGAACAGTCTCCACCTGGATGGGATTGCCATTGACGGCGGTGACGATGTCGTAGGGCTGCAAATTGGCCGCAGCAGCCGGTGTGTTGGGAATCACTCCCGTGACGAACAAGCCGTCTTCGACGCCTGTATAGCGAATGCCCATGAAGGGCACGGCGGAAAGTTCTGTCTCGGTTTCGTCCTGCGCAAATGCCACCGCCGAACTCAGCATCAGCGCTGTCAGGACCAGCAATCGAATCAAAATGCTTGGTACAGCTTTCATGGTGAGACGCCCCCTTCTTAGTCTCCGTGGTCGCTCCGATAATCTGCTTGCTCTGAACCAATAACTACTCCAACTACGACTCTAACCGATTATCGCCAAGCCGTCAAACGATTGGCGGAGATTGCAGCGCGCGCATCTGGCTCAGCGGTTGTTGTCTTTGCTGCCAAACAGACGCCGTGTGATGGCGCCGCCAAACAAACTGCCCGCGATCGTGCTTTCGATGCCCACTTTTGCGCTGGGCTGCTCGTCCCAGTCGCCCTTGTGCCGCCGGTTGATCCAATGCTGATATTCGTCGGAAGCGGCGATCAAGAAGGCTTCAATGGCGTCTTCGTCATGATCGGCAAGCGCAGCCCGCAGCTCGCGCAGCTGGGCCATCAGTTGATCGATAGCGCGTCCCAGCCCATCGCGATTAGCCAGCCATTCATCGCGCAGCGCATCGGGGTGGTGTGTCAGCAGGTAGCGCGTCAGCACATTGAATGGCGGGTTCGTCAGCCGTTGCGCGTCTGCCCAGGCGCTATGATTCATCGCGGCGCTATAGGCAGCGATACTCAATACCTGGGGGATGCCTTCGGTTAGGGCAGTCAGGCTGTCGTGTTCGGCGGGGTCGAGGAAATGCGGCTTCGCGCCCAGGATAACGGCAAAATTCACCGCCAAGTCAATGGCTTCGGGCAGGCTGCGTAAGCCCGGCGTCAGATAGATGGCGCTGTCGTGAAAATAATCGTCGCTGGCGACATCTGGTTCCAGCCGATGATCCAGCATATGTTCGGCGCTGACAACGGGCGTGAAGCCGATGACATGATGCTCGTCCCCCAGCAGATCGGCCGCCCAGGCCAATGACGGCGTCTTGACCGCGGCTGTATCCAGGATGACGACGCCATCTCGTAAGGCCGCGCCGATCAACTCATAACCCACGCGCAGATCTTCATAGGGCAGGTTCATAATGACGATATCCGCCGACTCGACCGCAGCATGTAGTTTGCGCTGGATATTGGCGAATACCTTTTGCTTGCGGGCTGGTTTCTCAAAATCATCGCGGCTGTCGTGCCCCACCAGCCGAAAACGATGCCGGCCGCCTTTTTCGGTGTAGGAGCGCAGACGCAGGGCGATGGAAACGCCCAGTCGATCCAGTCCCAATATGGCTACAGTAAGCTCCGCCATGCCGCGCTCTCCTCGCTCGCCACTTCGTCATTCTAACACAGAAATCAACTGCGGTTGTCGGCGCGCTGCAAGGCCAGCAGCTGTTCATGCAGCGGATGCCTGCTCAGCGAATCGGCGTCGATCTGATGATGCTCCACCAGCCACACGATCGCCGCGTCCGTGCCGCAAGATCGCAAGATTTCGCCACTCCAGCGCGGATGATGCGCGCGCACACTGAAGGGCGCTCGCCAGAAAGTCAAGTCGTCGCCAGCGCTGAGCCGACAAAACCAGCCCGGCGCAAGCGATTTCACGAGCACAGACAGGGTCTTCTGCCAGACAGCCAGCTGATAGCGCGACTTGCCGATATCGTGCAGCAGGGCGGCTTTCAGCAGGCTTGGCGGCGCGTCTGCATCGGCGCTTATTACCGCTTCCAAAACGCGCAAGCTGTGCAACTGGTCGGCGCGCGACAACTGGCAAAAGGCCGCATATTCACAATCAGAAAGCAGTGACTGCGCTCGTGCCAGATCGGGGCGCGCCCCAACAGCCAGCAAGGCGCGAACACCTTGCCCCAGCCGATAACGCAGCCCGGACATGCCGCTAGAATACAAGCAGGCGGAGGATGGCGCCGGTGGGCTGGCCGATGAATAGGCTGAAGGGGCTGACCCCGCCCAAAGGAATGAAGGACAGGAAGATCAGCGCGATGAAGACATAGTAGCTGGCTGTGCGCCAGTCGCGCCATTTGAACGCCGGGAACTGCAAAAAGTCCGCCAGCGGTCGCAGATTCTGCTGGATCGCCACGGGGATCTGCATCCGATCCAGCCACTTGCCGGGCAGCAGCGCTTGCACAATGTGCCAACCATCTACGGGGAATAGCGGGATGAGATTAAAGACGAAGAGCAACACATTCCAAAACACCGACGCATAGAGCAGCGCCGCGAGCAGCGCCAGCGGGTCGACCACCTGGTCGGGCAAATGATAGGCATAATAGCCCACGGCGCTCCAGCCACCCAAACGCAACAGCAGCGCCGAAGCGACCGCCAGCGCCAGGTTGGAGAGCGGGCCCGCCGCAACAGCCGCCAAGAAGCCACGCCGCGGGTCTCGCATCCGTTCCGCAGAAATGGGCGCGCTGCCCAATATGCCAAAGCCGATGATGGCGAACATCAGCCAGCCCACCCAATTGATATGCACCAGTGGATTCAGCGTCAGCCGGCCTTGCAGTTTTGGCAGGTCATCTCCCATTTTCCACGCCAC
>DAOUJB010000517.1:0-2413 GCA_034423155.1 Anaerolineae bacterium
TCATCAAGCGGCGAGAAGTCGTCCGGCGGGGCAATGGCTATGCATGGATACAGCAGCGGCACACCGCCTCGCTCACGAATCAAGGCGGCCACAGCCTCTGCCTGGTGCGGCGCACGGGTTACCACAATTCGCAATCCCGCCAGCGAATTCGTCTCGTTCATGCCTCGCCTCCCAACAATTCACCAGCGCCCTGTGCCAACGCGTCCCTTGCCAGCGCCTCTCCCAGCGCAACAGCCGTCGCCCGCGATTCATCGCGTATCGTCGCTTTGACCTGCCGGCGCAGCTTGATCTCGGCGCGTCCATCCAGCGACATCACACAGCCCTGCAAGCTGAAGGCACCATCATGAAAGGCGGCATACGCCCCGACCGGCAATGCGCAGCCGGCTTGCAGCCCGCGCAAAAAGGCTCGTTCGGCAGCCACAGCCAGCGCGCTGGGCAAATGCGTCAATGCGGAAAAAAAGTCGCTGTCTTCGACCCGGCATTGCACCGCCAAAGCGCCCTGCCCCGCCGCGCACAGCATCTGCGCCTCGTCGAAAACCTGACTGATGTGCCCTTGCATGCCCAGCCGCTGCAAGCCCGCCACCGCCAGCACCAGCGCATCGTAGTTGCCATCCGCATGCAGCTTGTTGATGCGCGTGGGCACATTGCCGCGGATATCCAGCACATTCAGATCGCCGCGCATGGCCAGCAGTTGGGCGCGTCTGCGTGGACTGCCCGTGCCGATGCGCGCCCCAGATGGCAGCTGCGCCAAGCTCTCGCCGTGGCGGCTCACCAGCGCGTCACGATGATCGCCGCGTTCGGGGATCGCCGCCAGCGCCAGGTCCCGCGAGCTTTCGACAGGCAAGTCTTTCAGGCTGTGCACGGCACAGTCGACTTCGCCAGCCAAGAGCGCCTTCTCCAGCGCTTGCGTAAAGACGCCTTTGCCACCGATAGCCGGCAGCGGCTGATCGAGCAACTGATCGCCGCGCGTGCTGTATTCGCGGATTTCTATGCGAATATCGGCGCGCAGTTTTGCCAGCAGATCGGCGACATGCTGTGCCTGCCAGTGGGAAAGTTGCGAGCGGCGCGTGCCAATACGGACGATTCGAGTCATGGCTGAGTGCTCCTCTGCCATAGATATTAACCGCAGAGCCGCCGCTGGCAAACCAGATCATAGTTGGAATAGCGGCTGTGTTATGATGAAGCGCGCTAGGGCAGGAGTAAGACCAATGAAGCAATGCAACAATATGGTGGCACGTCGTAGGGGCGACTCTTGAGTCGCCCACATGGTCAATGGCGACATTGTGGGCGAGACAAGTCTCCCCCTACACATTTCGAATCAGAATAGCATCGCCCAATTACGAATGACTTACTTGGTCTTACTGGGGACAAGTATGGCGCGCAGCTTGATCTCGCTGATGGTGATTGCCCTGATAGTCCTGACCGGGGCGAAAGCGCAGGGACTGGATAGCCAGCTGGCCTATGATCCCAGTCCTTGCGCAGCGCGTGAATCTGGTCTGACTGCAATTGTAGCGGCGGCGAATAGCCCCGACTGCCTGGATATGATGGCGGCTTTCCCTCGCCCGGTCTTGGAAAAAGTGCCGCTCGATGCCTACAGCCTGAGCGTGTATAGCTTCTGGCGCGTGAAGTCTGCTGCGCGTCTATACGCTGCGCCAAATGGCGAGTTGGTCGGGCAGATGGCGGCTGGCTTCAACTTTGTGCGCGCCATCGATACCAGCGGACCGAACTGGATTCAAGCGGCGGACGGCCATTGGCTGCGGCGCGAGGCTGTCGAGCTGACGCGGGCTTCGTCGCTGCGCGGCTTTATGCTGCCGGCGGACTGGCGGCATCCATTCGCAATGATCCTGGACAAGTCGGGCATATACGCCTCGCTGGAGCCGGGCGGACCGCGCAGCCCGGACAGCGGCTATGTTACGCGGCGCTATGAGCTGGTCAACATCTATGCGCGGGCAGAGGACGCAGCTGGACATGTTTGGTATCTGGTTGGTCCACGGCGCTGGCTGCGGCAGGAGTTCGTCGCCAAGTTCGCGCCAATTGAGAGACCGCCTGATGTTGCGGGGCGCTGGATGGCTGTGGATCTCTTCGAGCAGACCTTGATCGCCTACGAAGACGATGCGCCCGTATTCGCCACCATCATATCCAGCGGCTTGCCAGATTGGTCGACTCGCGAAGGCATCTACCCGATATGGGCGCGGCTGGAGACGGACAGCATGCGCGGCGCGACCGGCGCTCCCGATGCCTATGCGCTGGAGAAAGTGCCCTGGGTCATGTATTTTGACGGCGATATCAGCCTGCACGGCAGCTACTGGCACGATGACTTTGGTTATCGGCGCAGTCATGGCTGCGTCAACTTGAGCATCAGCGATGCCCGCTGGCTCTATCAATGGACGGCGCAAAGCCCGCCGGATGCAGA
>DAOUJB010000518.1:0-5890 GCA_034423155.1 Anaerolineae bacterium
ATGTCGATTTTGTCGGCGGGCAAGGTCTCGAAGTATTTGGTGGCGTCCATGCTGGTGAAGGCATTCCATTGTCCGCCAGCGCGGTCGATCTCGCGGTCGAGCAGGCCAGCGGGAAAGCGCGGCGTGCCTTTGAACATCATGTGCTCGACCCAGTGCGAGATGCCGGTGCGCCCCGTGGGTTCGTTGCGGCTGCCGACTCGATAGGCGAGCCACCAGCTGATGATCGGCGCGCTGTGCACTTCTTTGAGCAGAATGGTGAGTCCGTTGGGGAGGGTGTGGTGGGTGGTGGTCACATGTGATTCCTGCGCGAGCGGGTAGACGAATGATTATAGCATACGATCGCTCAAGTCATTCAAGCCGCACTAAACCTGTAAATGTGTATATTTTGATACTATACTGCCGATTATCAGAGCGATTAACTCGGAGCAGTTCAGTGAAAGCAGACGACTGGCAAATGAGCAAGGTGTTTCTGGGCGGCGGCGATGTCCAGTATGTGCTGCCGATTTTCCAGCGCGAATACGCGTGGGAAGAGGAAGAATGGCAAACATTGCTTGATGACGTAATTGAGACCTACTATGAAAGCCACAACCCTCATCACGAGCACTTTCTTGGCTCGCTTGTAGTAATCGAGGAAGACAGCAAGATTACATTGTTTCAATCTTACACCCTCGTCGATGGCCAGCAACGTCTAATATCAATATCGCTGCTTCTTGCTGCCTTGCGAGATTTGACAGATGAGCCATCCGCAAAACGACAGATCGACAAGTATCTGAAAAACGCTGACCAGAATGGGCAACTGCGCTACAAGATCTGTCCCACTGCGAAATATGACGACGAGGAGGCATATCGGAAGATTCTTGACGGGTATTCTGCAGATGGATTGCGATCTCGAATTGGGGAGGCTTACGATTTCTTCAAGGACCGACTTCTTAGTCTGTTGGCCGATACGAAGATTGACCCACAGCAACTCTTCTCCTGTGTCCTTAGTTCAATGTACATCGTGTTTATCGAACTTGAGCGGACGGACAAACCCTACAAGATCTTTGAAAGCCTAAATCACAAGGGCAAAGCGCTGACTGAAGCTGACCTCGTGCGCAACTACATCGCCATGCGTCTGCCGCCCGATAAGCAGCAGGACGTATTTGAGAGGTGCTGGTCACCGATAGAAGATATGCTGCCCGAGCGACAATTGACAGCGCGCATCCCGGAGTTGACCGCGTTCTTGCGACACTACCTTGCGCTTCGCAATGGCGAGTTACCTCGAGAAAACGAAGTCTACCGCACCTTCCGCGACCGGATTGAGAAACGTATTCAGGCCAACGATACTGAATTCATACTCGAAATCGAAACATTGCACCGATTCGCCTGCTACTACAACAACCTCTTGCGTCCCTGTAACGAAGGCAATGACAAGGTTAGTCACCAGCTTGAGCGTCTAAAGGCGCTGGAATCCACAACAGCCTACCCATTACTGCTGTACTTCTATGATCAATATCGCTACGGGACAATTGACTCAGCCGAATTCGTGTCGATTCTGCAAGTCATCGAAAACTACTTTGTTCGCCGCTTTGTGGCCGGCGAGCCATCAAACTATCACAACAATATGTTTGCTTCGCTGGCGTCGGAACTTTCCAGGAGGGAAGCATCTGCTGAGGTTCTGAAGGCTGCGCTGGGCGAACGAAACTACCCGTCCAATAACCGACTCTTTCAAAAGATGATGTGGAATCGCCTGTATAGTGCAGGAAAGTCGCGGCGCATCGTGTTTGTGTTTGAAACGCTAAACGCCCTATTTGGCAGTGATGTAAAGCTGGCCGAGCAGGGAACTGTCGAACATATCATGCCGCAGCGTCTGAGCGAAGATTGGATCGATGACTTGGGTGACAATTGGCAAGATTCTCACCGCGAGCTGGTGCATACGATCGGCAACCTGACAATAGTAACACAGCAATGGAATACCCAGAAGTTGTCAAACAAACCATTTGCAGAAAAACGCGCGAAGCTGACGGATCATGGCTTGCATTTGAACTCCAGATATTTCAACCAGAGTATCCCGGTTTGGAATGAAAAAGCGATAAAAGAGCGTACCGAGTGGTTGCATCAGCAAGTCATTGAGGCGTGGCCAGCTTTTTCCGTCCCATCGCGCTCGGAAGGCGTGAAGGGCAAGACTCCGCTCACATTGCGCATCCGTGAAAAAACTCAAGCTGTTGAAAGTTGGCGCGGAATGGTGTTGCAAATGGTGAACGAGTTGCACGAGTTGCAGTTGCTTACGGACAAGAACCGCGCCCTAAAGGAGTTCAACTGGTGGATGACAGACAAGCCAGGAAAGTCACAGTGGTTTTACAGGCAGTCCAATAAAGGCTGGTGGATCCAGATCAATTTGACAGCAGAAAACGCAGTATACTTTTGCAGAAAGCTCGCCGATTTCTGCGAACTTAGCGACGACGAATGGAGCTTCACATTCGAATAACCCCTAACCCCGCACCCGCCTCGCCAGCACCTTCCCGCCGCCGACATCCGCCACCCATTCCCCCACCGCCTCCACCGCCCGGTGCATGCCCAGCGTGCTGCGCGCATGGCCGATCGTCGTCTGCTTGACGATCCACTCGCCATCCCCAGCCCGCGGCGCCAGCATGATCATCGTGTGCTGCGAGATGCTCGGCTCTTCCACCACCACCTCAAACAGCGCGGCAGCTCGCTTTTCGTCCAGCCAGGCATGCAGAACGGCGATATGCGCCCCATCCACAGACCGCTTCATCGGCTCGAAGCGCGCGACAATCTCGGCGGCAGATAGTTGCGTCTGCAAGAGTAGATGCGGCATAGCGAACTCCTTGATGACGGGCGGATGCGCTACGGGAATCTCATCGCGACCATAGCGAAAATAATGCCCGCGCCGCCCTTCGCGAAAACCCTTTTCTTCATATTTGGTGGCAAATCGCCCCGATACTTCGGGCAGCCAGGGCGCGTCATATTCGTTCCGCAAGCCTCGCGTGCTGGACAGGATAGCATGCGCCATTTCGGCATATGCGCGGATGTCGGTGGCCAGCTGCAGACTGCCGCCAATTTCCAGCCGACTGGTCAGCAGGTCGACCGTCCCGCGCTGGATGAGCCGCCGCCGTCCGTGCCGCTTTTTGAACCAGGGGTCTGGATAATTGATATGAAATTCGCGTACCGATTGCGGCTCCAGCAAGTGCCACAGGGCAGTCTCGGCGCGGCAGTGGATGGGACGCACATTGGGCAGCCCGCTTTTTTCGATCTTGGCTTCGGCTTTTGCCATGCACTGGCTGGAGATTTCCAAGCCGATGATATTGCAGTTTGGGCGAGTCTCGGCCAGGTGCAGCAGATAGTCGCCATTGCCAAAGCCGATCTCGACGATCAGCGGCTGGGTGCGTGGGAAGAGCTTTTCTTGCCGCAGCGGCCAATCGACTGTCAGCGCGCTCAGCTTGGGCAGCACAGGCCGACTGGAACCTACCATCCCGGCGCTCTCCTTCCCTCATTTTGGGGGCAAGGGGCTGGGGGATGGGGGCGCATCAAGTCGGCGCCAGGGGTGGCTTGCGCTGCAGAGTCTCGGGCACGAGGAAAGTGAATATGCCCGCCGCCAGCAGTCCCGAACCGGCAATCACCCAGATCGCCGAGCTGAGCAGCAACACATCGGCCACCACGCCCACCACCAGCGGCGCGCCAGTGTGCCCAAGGTCGCCGATCAGCCGCCAGACGCCCAGAAACTCCCCGCGCGATCCAGCCGGCGACAAATCCGAGCCGAGCGTCATCATGCTGCCCGAGCCCAAACCATTGCCAATGCCGATCAGCGTAGCCGCAAACAGCAAACCGCCGAAGCTCGCCGCAGAAGGCACCAGCGCCATGCCCAGCGCTTGAATGCCGAAGCAAGGCACGATAGCGAACTTGCGCCCATAGCGATCCATCAGCCAGCCAGCGACCATGAACAAACTGAAATCCACCGCCACAGAAATGCTGATGATCAAGCCGATCTGGTCGACAGCCAAGCCCAGCGCATCTGCGGCGAAAAGCGGAATGATGACAGTGCGCCCGGCGCGTATCATCTGTCCGAAGACTTGCGCCGTGCCCGCCGATGCCAATATGCGCTTGTGCTGCTGCAGCACGGCAGCAATATGAAAGCCATGCCCAGCATCCGCGGTTTTGTGGCGCGCGTTCTTCCTGCCCTGTGTGAAGGCGGCGATCAGCACGAAGCCGATTGCCGTCACCAGCGCGACAGCCAGGAAGGTCGCCCGCATGCCCACCATGCCCGCCAGCAATCCGCCTATGGCCGGACCAATGAATCCGCCCAGCCGATGCGTGCCGCCATACATCGAAATTGCCTTGCCGCGCTGCCCTAGTTCGACATGGTTGGTGATGTAGACATGCGCCGAAACGGTATACAAAGACCGCCCGAAGCCGGTGATCAAACGCAGCAGCAGCACCACCCAAATGGACGCAGCGAAGAAGAGCAAGCCCAGCGAAACCGCTTTGATCAGCACGCCCATCATCATGACTGGTCTGTCGCCAAAACGCCGCTGGATCAGGCCGGCCGGCACATCGGCGATCAGCGTGCCGATGCCTTCGCCAGCCAGCACCAGCCCGATCAGCACATAGCTGATTTCAAAATCGGCGGCATACAGCGGCAGAATGGGCACGAGCAAGCCATAGCCCAAAGTGACCATCAGCGCCGGCAGATAAAAAGCCAAAATCAGCGCGCGCAGACCGCTAGACGGTTGCTTGACTCTTGGCAATCTCAGGGAAGCGGTAGGCATTCGGCTAGTCTAGCGACATTCGCCCAATTGCGAAACGACTAATCGCGCGAGCTTTCGCGGATGACACTGCCCAGCGTCGCAATCGCTCCCTCGATCGTGGCTTCGTCAACACGCGTGAAGTTCAGCCGCATGGTGGACAAGCCCTCAGCGGGGTTGATATAAAAATACTTGCCCGGCACAAAAGCCACTTTCTGTTCTACCGCCCGCCAATACAGCGCCTCGCCATCCACTCCCGGCGGTCCTTCGAGCCAGATGAACATGCCGCCTTCGGGCTTGATCCAGCGCCAGTCGGCGGGAATATGCGCGTCCATCGCATCCAGCATGGCTGCCTGCCGGGGTGCATAAAGCGCGATGATCTTGGGCACCTGCCGCGCGATGTAGCCTCCGCAGATGTATTCTGTAGCTAACGCCTGGGCATAAGTATTGCTGTGCAGGTCTGCGCCCTGTTTTGCCGTGTACAGCCAGTCGCGGATGAGCTGCGGCGCCAGGCAGAAACCCAAGCGCAAACCCGGCGCGAAGATCTTGGAAAGCGTACTGACATAGACCACATTGTCCGGCGCAAACGAATGTAGTGCCGGCAAAGCCTCGCCACGATAACGCAAGTCGCTGTAAGGGTCGTCTTCGATCACCAGCGCGTTCATGCGCTTGACGATGTCGGCGATTTGCTGACGGCGTTCGCGGCTCATTGTGCGGCCCGTCGGATTTTGGAAGGTGGGAACCAGGTAGATGAACTTGATTTTCTGCTGCTCGAGCGCGGCTTGCAAGGCTTCGGGAACGATGCCGTCGGCGTCGCTGGCGATGCTGACATAGTTGGGCTGGTAGGCGCCAAATGCCGAAAGCGCTCCCAAATAACTGGGCGATTCCAACGCGATACAATCGCCCGGGCTCAGCAGCACCTTGCCCAGCGTATCCAACACGCTTTGCGAGCCGTTGAAAACCAGCAGCTCATCGGCAGCCGCGACGAAGTCTTTGCCCGCCAGGTAACCCGACAGCGCTTCGACAAAGGGCGCAAAGCCTTCTGTGCGGTCGTATTGCAGCGCCGCCGCGCCATAGCGATCCAGCACCGCTTCGTTTATCTTGTACAATTCCTCGATAGGGAAAGTCTCCTCCGCAGGGATGCCGCC
>DAOUJB010000519.1:0-3797 GCA_034423155.1 Anaerolineae bacterium
ACGACGAAGACAACCTGGTGCGCGTCGATATGAGCGAATACCGCGAAAAGCACACCGTCAGCCGCCTGTTTGGCGCGCCGCCCGGCTATGTCGGCTATGAAGCGGGCGGGCAATTGACCGAAGCCGTCCGCCGCCGACCGTACCGAGTCATCCTCTTTGACGAGATCGAAAAAGCCCACCCGGATGTATGGAGCGCGCTGCTGCAAGTGCTGGAAGACGGGCGCATGACCGATGGACAAGGCCACATCGTCGATTTCCGCAACACCGTGCTGATTATGACGAGCAACCTGGGCACCGAGTTTGCCAGGTCTGGCGGCGCGCTGGGTTTCTTGCCGCACGATGACGAAGCTGTCGCCGATCATCAGCAGATCGAGCGGGCTATGCGCGATACTTTCCGCCCCGAATTCCTCAACCGCATCGACGAAGTCATCATCTTCGAGCCGCTCACGCTGGAAGCGGTCGAGAAAATGGTCGACTTGCAGCTGCGCGATCTGGCGGCGCGCATGGACGAATCCAGCCTGGCCATCCACCTGACCGAGTCGGCGCGCAACTGGCTGGCGCGGCAGGGCTATGATCCGCAATTTGGTGCCAGACCGCTGCGCCGGGCGATCCAGCGGCATATCGAAAATCCGCTGAGCATCCAGCTGCTCAAGGGCGATTTTCGCGCTGGCGATTTGATCGTCATCGACGCGGGCGAAGGCGGCTTGACTTTCTCTAATCATGCCGACCAATCCAGCGATTTTGGCGAAGTGACCGACAGTGCCACGAACGACTACTACGCGGAGAATTACCCGCAAGGCGACTATTATCAGGCCAGCTATGAAGAAGAAGACTTCGCCGATTTCCTTTCGCGCACCGAAGACGACGACGAAATCGACGCCTATCCCTCGCCGCCACGCTGATTGAGAAAGCCCTCTCCCAGCCCCTCTCCGCCAGATCGGAGAGCGCAGCCGACCCTTCCCCCCGACCCGACGGGGGACCGAGGGGGGTCAGCCAGGCCAATCAGGGAGATCGAGGCGAATTCCCTGCTGGCCGCTCAATCCAATTCCCCTTTGACTATGCGGGCGCAATCGCTATAATCAGCAACCAGAACCTTAGCGAAACACGGACATTGCCATGAGTGACCTAGAACACGGCACGCGCGAAGCGACTATGGAAGCCCCTGCGCCTGCCGAGTTGCCGCCTGCCGAGACAACTGCGCCCGCCGAAGCCAGCACCGAAGCGACGGTCGAAACGCCAAGCCAGGAAACAAGCGAAGCTGTGGCAGAGTTGGGCAGCGCAGACGCGCCTCCAGAAGCCGCAGCCAGCGAGCCGCAGGCAGAAGCAGTTGTGGACAGCACCGAAGCCGAAGCGCCTGCCCAAGCGGACGAGGCCAGCGAAGCGGCTGCTGCCGAGGCCGAGCCCGCGCCAGAGCCAGAGCCGGCCAAAGAGCAGCTGAAATACCAGCGCGGACAGGTGTATCAAGGCACGATCTGCGAGACTTCGCCGACAGCCGTATTGGTCGATCTGGGCGAAGGTGATATCGGCGTCGTGCCCGGACGCGAACTGGAGCTGATGACCAAACGCATGCTCGAGTCGCTGGTGGTCGGCGCAGAAGTCGATGTCTATGTGGTCAATCCTCGCAATCACCGCGGCAAAATGGTGCTGTCTATCAATCATGCCATGGAAGAGATGGACTGGCGTCATGCGGAAAAGCTCGCCAAGTCCAAGGCGGTTTACGAAGCGCTGATCGGCGGCTACAACAAAGGCGGGCTGATCGTGCGCTTTGGGCGGCTGCGCGGCTTCGTGCCTCAGAGCCAGCTTGCCGAAAGTCGCGCGCGCCAGATCACCGGCAGCACGCCCGAAGAGCGCTATAGCCCCATGGTCAACCAGCCCATCGGCGTCAAGGTCATGGAAGTCGACCGCCACCGCAATCGGCTGATTTTGTCCGAGCGCGCCGCCACCCGCGAAGTCCGTGTCAAGCGCAAAGAGTCGCTGATCGCCGAGTTGACGGTGGGCGAGATTCGCAAGGGCAAGGTGGTCAGTCTGGAGAATTTCGGCGCATTCGTCGATATTGGCGGGGGCGAAGGCTTGGTGCATGTGTCAGAGTTGGCTTGGGGACATGTGACCCACCCGCGGCAGGTGCTGAGCCTAGGCGAAGAAATCGAAGTCGAAGTCATCAGCGTCAACCCCGAAGCGAACCGCATCGGGCTGAGCCGCCGGCGCGTGCTGGGCGACCCCTGGGACGAGATCGCCACATCGTTGCGGCGCGGGCAACTGGCTCGCGCGACAGTGACCAAGCTGACGCAATTCGGCGCATTTGCCCGTCTCAACGATTATGAAGCGGTCGAAGGCTTGATCCATATCTCCGAGCTTTCGGCAGCGCGAGTCGAACACCCGCGCGATGTGGTCAGACGCGGTCAAGAATTGGTGCTGCGCGTCATCAAAATCGATATCAAAGAGCGCCGCCTGGGGCTGAGTTTGAAGTCGGTCAATTCTACAGAATACCTGGACCTGGACTGGGAGATGGCGATCCAGGAGTCGGTTACCCTGCCGGCCAGCGAAGACTCTGCCGAGGTCAGCGAAGAAGTTGCCGAGGTCAGCGCCGACTGACTTGACGGGCCGGACAAGCTCCCGTACCCCTCACTGCAGCCCCGTCCCTCTATTTGCAACTGTAGGGGGCGATATTTGTATCGCCCGATTCTCGACTGAGTATCATGTGGACGACGCCAGTGCCGCCCCTACGCCATTCCATTTGCTTGTTGCACGACTTCATTGGATAAATTTCTGTGCCTGGGCTTGACTCGCCCGCGCCCTCTAACGCAGCTCATAGGTATTGTCGGTTGTAAGTCGGCTTGGCATCGGCTATGCTTTCGATGCGCTGGCTCGTCTTGCCGATGCGCAAGCTGCCCGCGAACCTTGAGTTGCTGCTATACTGGATTCAATTAGGTTTCATGCCGTTGCACGCGTTGGCTGGCTGATGATGGAGGGATAGACCGTGCCAAACAAAATGGAACGCTTCACACAGCGGGCGCGGCGCGTGTTGAGTTTGGCGCAAGAAGAGGCCGAGCGCCTGCGTCATCATCAGATCGGCACCGAGCACCTGCTGCTGGGCTTGATGCGCGAAGAAGGCGGCGTGGCTGGCCGGGTATTGCGCGACCTGGGCTTGGACCTGCGGCGCGTCGAAGAATTGGTCTCGCGTCTTTCTACATCGGAATATCGCGGTGGCGTCGCCCAGTTGGATTTGTCGCCCGGCACGAAGAAAGTGCTCGAGCTGGCTGTCGACGAAGCGCGACGCATGGGGCACCATTACATTGGTACAGAACACCTGCTGCTGGGGCTGGTGCGCCAACAAGAAGGCATCGCCCTGGATGTGCTGCGGCGTTTGGGCGTCAATCCCGATGAAATCCGCCGCCAAACCAGCAAGGTCTTGCAAGAAAGTCCGGTGCAATCGGCACAGCGCAGTCATCAGCGCGCGCAGGGCAAGTCTTCGCGCAAAGATGGCACGCCCCTGGTCGACCAGCTATCCACCGATTTGACCAGCCTGGCCGAGTCGGGCAAGCTCGACCCCGTTGTCGGGCGCGAAATGGAGATCGAGCGCGTCATCCAAGTGCTCAGCCGGCGGCGCAAAAACAATCCAGCGCTGATCGGCGAGCCGGGCGTGGGCAAGACAGCCATCGTCGAGGGCTTGGCGCAGCGCATTGTGGAAGGCGAAACGCCCAAACCCCTGCTGCGCAAGCGCGTCTTGCAGCTGGATGTCGGCTCGTTGGTCGCGGGTACGATGTATCGCGGACAATTTGAAGAGCGGCTGAAGCGCG
>DAOUJB010000520.1:0-2340 GCA_034423155.1 Anaerolineae bacterium
CCCCCCCCCCCCCCCCGCATTTCGCGCTAAATCCCGACCTCGCCCGGAGTTCGCAATGAACTCCGCAACATTCAGCAAACTTGTCATTATCGCAATCACGCTTCTGCTGCTGCCGGCCTCGCAAGCCTTCGCAGCGACCATCACCGTCACCAGCACATGCTCGCTGCCTAGCGCCGTCGCCTCCGCAGCTGCCAACAGCGATACCGAAGGCTGCGTCGCCGTCGGCGCTTACGGCGACGACACCATCATTCTGAACGACGACGTCAGCCTCGCCAGCGAAATACAAATCACATCCGCCGCCGGCAGCATTACCATCAATGGCAACGGCAACAGAATCGACGCGGGCGGAAGCGGCAGGCATTTTCGACTGCGCACCGCCTTAACCCTGAATCTGAACAATGTCGAGGTCATCAACGGCAACGAGCACATTGGCTCGATCTATATGCAGACTTCCGGCGCAACCGTCAACATCGCCAACAGCAGAATCTGCAGCAACACATCGCCCGGGACGACTGCCGGCGGCGCTTTCTGGGTCGGAACCGGAACTACACTCAACATTCGCAACAGCGTCATCTGCGACAATGAAGCACGCCACGCCAGCGCGATAAACGTCAGAAGCGGCAGCACGCTAACCGTCGCCAGCAGCGTCTTTTACGGCAACACCACGCGCAATGCCGGCGCGATAAGCGTCACTGGCAACGCCACCATCACCAACAGCGTCTTCTACAATAACCGCGCCACCAACGGCGACGGACAAGGCGGCGCGATCTATATCGGCGGCGGGACGGCAAAAATCGATCACGCGACCTTGACCGGCAACAGAGCCAACGAGGGGGCAGCCATTTTTATACATGCTGGCGTACTAGAGATCCGCAACAGCATCTCCTACGGCAATATAGGCGGCACTACAGACAATCCTGACTGCCGGCGCAACGGCGGCACAGTCAATGTAAACACGGGCAATCTCTTCGGCAACTCCAGCTGCACCGGTACTACATTCAGCACCGCCAACCCGCGCCTGATTGACCGCACCAGCGCCGCCACGCCTCATTACGCCCTGCAGGCCGGCAGCCCCGCGATTGACGCCGTCCCCTGTCTCACAGGCGTCACTCAGGATCAGCTCGGCACAGCGCGGCCGCAAGGCAGCAACTGCGACATCGGCGCTTTTGAATATGTGCCGCCGCCCCCGCAGCAGCCGGTCGGCGACGATGGCGACGGCGACAGTGGCAGAGGCGACGATGGCGATAGCAGCAGCGCAGCACAGGCGCAGCCAGCCGTCAAACTGCCGCCCCCCGATACCTGCGCCGCCCTATTCCCCGAAATTCAGGTCAGCAACTACAGTCCCGGAACGAATTGTCAGCGCGTCACCGGCTGGGCTATCGGGCATCCCGACCTGATCGCCGCCCATCCCGACCCCGTCGTCGATGTCTGGGGTTGGATCACGCCACAGACCCAAGTCTGCTTCCCCGCCAATAGCGGTCGCATCCTCTTCGTCGACACCACCGCCATGCCGCGCACTCTCGCCCCCTTGCCCGCCTTCACCAGCGATGGCATGCTCCTGTGCGCCACGATCAACCGCGCCGGGCAGGTCGCCTTGATCGCAGACGGCAGCCCGCCAGCATTCAGCCACAACCCCGCCCCAACGCCAGCACACGGCGCGAAGCCCCTCAGCGATTGCATGGTGCGCACGGAATACAGCCTCAACTTCCGCGATGCCCCCGCTGGGCACAAGATTGGCGGCGTGCCTCACAATGCCGTGCTGACGGCGCTGGCGCGGACGGATGACTGGTTCAAGGTCGATTATCATGGGGCGCAAGGCTGGATCGCCGCCAGGTATGTCGCGCCGATGGGCATTTGCGGCTGAGACGCCCGCTGTTTTCGAAGAGACGCCAAATCCGAATAGCGTACAAGCCTTGCAGATTTCGAATGAGGATAGCATCGTCCCATTTACGCATGACTTGCTTGGCGCTACTGAGAAGACTCCAGAAAGTTACATAAGCGCGTTTCCCCCGACCAGTCGGGCACCCCAAGCATCGCCTCGAAACTAGCCTCTGTGCCCTCTGTGTCAATTGTGTTTCGCCTGGGCTATGATGACCAAAATCTGCGCTGGAGAATCAGCAAAATGGACACTTCGGCGCGTTTGCGCGGCAGCATCTATGGCATCACGGCCGCCAGTTTGTGGGGCAGCTTGTATGTTGTTTCTGATGTTACCCTGCTTGTGGTGCCACCCTTCACGCTGATGAGCCTGCGGCTGGCGCTGGCTTTGCTGGTCTTGCTGCCAGTGGCGTGGCGGCGCGGAATCGCCAAGCCCGATTCGCCGACGATTTTGCGCATGCTGGC
>DAOUJB010000521.1:0-9614 GCA_034423155.1 Anaerolineae bacterium
AACGACCTGATGACGCAGTACAACGACCGCACCGGGCAAAAATGGATCATCACGCCTTGGCCCGAGCTTTATGGCTGGGGCGTCGGCGCAGAAAAACTGAAGTATCGCTTTCAATGGACATTCCCCATTCATTTTTCGCGGCACGACAACGATACGCTCTATGTGTGCAGCCAACATCTGCACCGCTCCACCGATCTGGGCGCGAGCTTCGAAGTGCTAAGCCCCGATTTGACGCGCAACGATCCCGAAAAGCTGCGGGCATCGGGCGGACCTATCACGCGTGACAACACGGGCGCAGAGATCTATTGCACGATCTTCGCGCTGGCGGAATGTCCGCACGAGGCGGGCCTGCTCTGGGCGGGCACGGACGACGGTCTGGTGCATCTGTCGCGGGATGGCGGACGCAACTGGCGCGAGATCACCCCGCCCGATCTGCCTGATTGGGCGCTCATCAGCATCATCGAGCCATCGCCGCATCAGCCCGGCACTGCCTACCTGGCCGCGACTCGCTACAAGCTGGACGATACGCGTCCCTACCTCTACAAGACCAGCGACTATGGCGAAAGCTGGCAGCTCATCACCGCTGGCATTCCCGCGGACGAATTCACACGCGTCATCCGCGAAGATCCAAACCGGCGCGGCCTGCTCTATGCGGGCACGGAGACGGGCATTTATGTGTCTTTTGACGATGGCGGATTTTGGCAGCGGCTGGGCGGCAACTTGCCGATCGCGCCCATTCACGACTTCGTCATCAAAGACCAGGCGCTGGTGGTGGCAACGCACGGGCGTTCATTTTGGATATTGGACGACCTCTGCCCCTTGCAGCAGCTGGCGGATGGGCTGGCGGCGGGCGATTGTCATTTGTTCGCGCCGGCGCCAAAAGCGCGCATGCGGACTTACTCCGGCTTTGGCAACTGGGACGCGCATTTTGGTGAAGATATGGTCAATTATGGCGGCGTGGGCACGAGCAATGCCGGCTTCATCAGCAGCGCTGGCGATGACGAGCCGACCTTCTTGAATGCCGGGCAAAATCCGCCGGCTGGCATCGTCTTCCAGTATTGGCTTGCAGCGGAGAGCGAGTTGGCGCTGCATATCCGCGCTGCCAACGGCGATCTGGTGCGCAGCTATAGCGGCGAGGCTTTGCCTGCTCAACCAGGTCTCAATCGCTTCCATTGGAATCTGCGTTATCACGGCGCGCTTTCCGTGGATGGAATTGACGGGGCTTGGGAGCGCGAAGATGGACCCATGATCGTGCCCGGCGACTACACTGCCGAGCTGGTCGTGAATGGCAATAGCAGCGAACAGCCCTTCACCTTGCTGCCCGATCCGCGCGTGACGACCAGCGCCGACGACCTGGCCGCCCAGCGGGATATGCTGCTGGATATCTGTGAGCGCATTTCGCAGAACAACGCCCTGATCAACCAACTGGCGCAACGGCGTGGCGATGCTGGCGTCGAATCGCTGCTGCCGCTGATGATGAATGTGGGCTATACGGAGTCGCAGCTGTATGCCAGCGGCTTGCACGAGAAGCTGAATGCGCTCTTCGAGTCGGTGGACAGCGCCGATTTTGCCCCGCCCCAAGGCGCGCGCGAAGTCTTCGCCGAGCTATGCGACAAGCTGGACGAATATGCGGCGGCGGTGGCCGGACTGGGTATCTGAGCCTTTGGATCGGCAATGCAGCTGCCCGCGCTGCCATCCAGACCAGGCTTGTCTGGCAATATGCAAGATTGAACATTTGCAGCGATGCACTGCGCGCAGCCCTCATCATTTGGGTAGTCTGGCGCGTACTGCTGCAATCGCAGATTCCTGGGCTCGGTTTGCCTTTTGCTTGGTCGAGGATCTGCTTGAAGGCAGCAGATCCTAAGGCCAGGCAATCAATACGATTCAAGTTCTACACTTGTGCGCTATATTGTGCAGCCTAAGTAGATGGCAGGGCTCACAGACCATTAAGTTGTTGACTCGGTTGCCATATTGGTCTACCCTTTTCCTTAAGGTGAGCTTGGAAAGTTGGGCAGCCTTACGACGGAGGATGTCAAAATGACGACACCAGCACCGGCCGACAATCAGCGACAAGCGTCCGCTTTGGCTGCCAATCGCAATTTCATCTTGCGAGGTATTCTGCTGACGATCGTCTTGGCTGGCTTTATGTCCTTCGGCAATGTCAATATCGGGGCGATTGGGCAAGGTCTGGGCTATGCCTTGGCGGGCGTCACGGTCTTTATGACCTTTCGCGTACTGGGCTTTGTCGATCTGACGGTGGACGGCGCTTTCCCCATTGGCGGGGCTGCCTGCGCCATCCTGATTGTCAACGGATACAGCCCGGAATATGCCGTGTTAATTGGCTTTGTCGCCGGCGCGCTGACTGGTTTGGCAACCGCTTTGATCGATATCATATTCAAAATCGAAGGCTTGCTCGCCAGCATCATTGTGATCACCGCCGCCTATACGGTGACTCTGCATGTGATGGAAGGCAAAAGCAATATTCCTTTGCTCGGGCAAGAGACCTTGATCAGCCGCCATTCCAAGACTTTTCGCACCTGGCTGGTCGAGCAATTTGGCGATCAAATGCGCCGGCAATCGACCAACTTGTTGGAGATCATGCTCTTCGGCGCCATCGTCCTGGTTGTTCTGGGCATACTCTATTGGTTTCTGCGCAGCGAAATTGGCCTGGCGATCCGCGCGACCGGCAAAAACCCCCAGATGGTGCGGGCGACGGGCTTGAACCACAATCTGATGATCATCATAGGCTTGATGGCAGCCAATGGCTTGGCCGGTGTGGCTGGCTCGCTGGTCGTGCAGCAATTCGGCTTTGCCGATGTCAGCTTGGGCTTTGGGTTGATCGTGCGTGGGCTGGCGGCGGTGATCATCGGCGAGGTGCTGCTGCGGCCGCGCAGTGTAGGCCAACTGCTGATCGCAGCGGTCACGGGCATGTTGGTCTTTGATATTTCGCGCGCCTGGATCTTCAGCGCGTTGGATCTGCCGACGACTGATATCCAGTTTGTGAGCGCGCTGGTGGTGCTGGCTGCGCTGGGCACACCGCGACTGGTTGACCGCTGGAAGATGTATCGCCAAAGAACTGGCGGATAGGCTCTTATTATGCTTGCACTAGACCAAGTCTCGGTGAGTTTTAACGCCGGCACACCCAACGAGGTGCGCGCCCTGCGGGACATTTCGCTATCGGTGGCGGAAGGCGAATTTGTGACTGTCATTGGCTCCAACGGCGCTGGCAAGAGCACCTTGTTCAATGTCATCTCGGGCGCTGTGCACCCAGACAGCGGACATATCAGCCTGGATGGAGAAGACATCACCTTTATGCCCGAATATCGGCGCTCCCATGACATTGGTCGCGTCTTTCAAGATCCGCGTTTGGGCACCTGCCCAGGCTTGACGATCCGCGAGAATCTATCGCTGGCGGCCATCCACGGACGCAGCGTCGGTCTGCGCCGCGATGTGAAGAAATCGCAAGAATCCTGGTTCTTTGAACAACTCGAACGCCAAAAGCTGGGCCTCGAACATCGTCTGGATGCCGATGTAGCGCTGCTCAGTGGCGGGCAGCGACAGGCCATCACGCTGGTCATGGCGACCTTGACCAAGCCCAAGCTGCTTTTGCTCGATGAACACACGGCCGCGCTCGACCCCAACGCCGCCGAGCAGGTCATCATTCTGACGCAGGAGCTGGCAGCCGCCAACGACCTGTCTGTCGTCATGATTACCCATAGCATGCAGCAAGCCTGCGACTTGGGCGATCGCGTCATCATGATGAATCGTGGCGAAATCGTGGTCGAAATCGCCGGAGAAGCGCGTAGGAATCTGAAGCCGGCCGACCTGATTGATCGTTTTCATTCCTTGCAAGACGGCGAACTTTCCGATGCGCAATTGCTTGGCTAATAACAGGCTGGACGGTGAAGATGACAAAAACAACTGTGCTCTTGTTGATCTTGGCCTCGCTGCTGATCGCGCCCGCCGCAAGCGCGCAAGAAGACGACAAACCGACAATCGCCTGGATGAAATGGGGCGATTCCAGCAATGTCGCCTTAGCGGAAAAAGCGATCCTCGATATGCTGGAAGTCTACGGCTTTATCAACGAGGAAGAACGCGCGCTGTTGAACGACGAGCGCTCTATAGAAGGCGAACGGATTAATGTCATCTATGGCGATGCCTTGTTCGACCGTATGGAAGCCAACACCCTGATCGACGAGGCACTTGACAAAGACGCTGATGTTTTCATCACCTTTACCACCCAGATGACGCAGATCGTCTATTATGCCATCCGCGAATTCATCGATCCGCCCAAGCTGATCTTCACCGTGACTTCGGGTCCATACATCACCGGGGTCGCCCAATCTTCGTGCATCAAACCCGACTTTGTCATTGGCACGGTGCCGGTGACAAATTATGAAGACATCGTCCCCCTGCTGCGCATGCAGAATCCGGATATAGCTGTGGCCGGCGCTTTGTTTTCGCCACAGCAACGCGCCAGCGAAGTCGGCGTCGCGCGCATCAAGGCGATTGGCGAGTCGCTCGACCCACCTCTGACAATCGTGGACGAGTCCATCATCGTGACGCCGGACTTGTATCAAGCGGTCGACAACCTGTATAGCCGCGGCGCCGAGGCGATCATCATTCCCATCTTCACCTTTCAAGGCTTTAGCCTGCTGTTGTCGCTGTCCTACGATTATGGCTTGCCGGTGGTCTTTTCTGCGCCCCAGAACGCTTTTCGCGGCGGGACGATCGGCGGTGGGTTTTATGGTCTGTACAAACAGGGCGCAATCGCCGGCAACATGCTGATCGGGCATTTGAATGGCGAACTGGATATCGGCGCCACCGGCATCTACGAAAGCGAAGATTTCGCCTTTGCGGTCAATCTGGATGCGGCCAGCCTGCAAGATGTCGAGATATCGCAAACGCTGTTGGATGGCGCCGCGTATATCGTGGAAAACGGACAATCCGCGCAGGGAGTCACGCTTCAATATCCGGAAGCGGATATCAACCTGGCTGATTTGCCGATTGAAGAGCGGCGCGCGGCTGATTTGGAATTCCTGGCTGCGCTGGCCTGCACGCCCGAGCTGATCGCCGAGCAGCAGGCTGAATTGGATGCGGAAGACGGCTAGACGGCGAACTCGTCCTGGCGGCTGTGTCAGGCGTGGGCGCTAAGCGAAACAAAAAGACGCGCTTAGGCGGCTGAGGGCGTCTTTTCTACTGTAAATCGCATCAAGCGGTGGCTGCAATCGATTCGCCGCCAGTCGGCAGGCGGGGCACTTCTCAGCCCTCTTCAGATTCCACACCAGCATCTATCTCGTCTTGTATTTCCCCCCACATGACACACATGTCATAATCGTTGTAAAACTGGCATTGGGCTGCGAGATTATCTTGATCTTGTTGTTG
The DNA here is from genome assembly GCA_034423155.1 of Anaerolineae bacterium. Taxonomy (GTDB): domain Bacteria; phylum Chloroflexota; class Anaerolineae; order Aggregatilineales; family Phototrophicaceae; genus UBA6055. The sequence continues at coordinate 5,386 of DAOUJB010000521.1, forward strand.
TTGTGCGCGATTCTCAACTTCTTCATCATCTGATTGGCTTAGGGACACCGCCGCCATATTAAAAAAGAGCAAAGCGCCAACCAGCGCAACAACGATCCCGATCCGACTCATTGCGATTCCAAGTCTCTTCGCCATCTGCATCATCCTCCTGTTCCTGCGCATGATCCCGAGTCCCCTATCGGCACCAAATGACTGGGCCTATTGCGGCAGGTGGCGCGATTGGGATCTTCACCATCCGCAAGCAGATCTACGACTTGCTCTACGATCGCGTCCGATTGCGCCTCTTCCGAATCTCCCGAGCCGCTCCACTGGCTGCAAACGCCATGATCGTCGTAAGCAAGGCATTCCGCCGAGTTTCCCTGACCTTGGCTAAGGGACGCCTCCCCGATATTCAGCACGAGCAGGACGCCAACCAGCGCGGCAGCGATCCCGATCCGAGATAGTTTGATGCCAAGCCCCTTCACCAATCGAACCATTTTACGCATCCCATCATATAGTGTATACTTATCGTCATTATATACGATAAGAGACATATATGTCAAGAAAGGCGCGAAAAGTGTCGGCATTTGGATATATCCCCCCCCCCCCCGCGAACCGGCGGACTGCGGTTCATCAGGGAAGGGGCAGAAGCATGACTGCAAGACTTCTGCTGATTTTGATTTCCGCTTTTTTGATATTGCAGCCTGGCGCCGGGCAAGCGCAGGATGACGAGCCGCCCAGCGTGGCGCTGTTGAGTTTCGGCACATCGCCGGCCGCCTGGTCTGTGACCGAGCAGGCCATATTGCTGATGCTGCGCAGCAACGGTTTCATCAGCGATAACGATTTCGACTTGGAAACCCGCGGCGATATTGAAGGCGAGGGCGTGCGCGTCTTCGCTCACGACGCGAACTGGGAATACGACAAGCTCAACCTGATGATTGAGACTGCCATTGACCGCGGCGCCGATGCGCTGATCGCATTCACCACGCCGGTAGCGCAAGCCGCCGTCAACGCGACGCTGGATATGGAAGACCCGCCCGTCGTCATCTTCGCCTCCGTCTACTATCCCTATGAGGCCGGGCTGGCCCAAGCGTCCTGCGTAAAACCCGAACACGTCGCCGGTTCGCAGATTTTGCCGCCCTATGCGTCGCTGCTATCAGCCTTGCGACGGCAAAGCCCGGATTTGACCAAGATCGGCATCGTATACAGTCTGGATCAAGTGGCTGGTTCCCTCGGCGCGCAGACCGTCGCAAAGCTGGCGGAAGCGCAGGGGCTCGAAGTCGCGGAAATCGGCGTTATCGCGCCAATCGACCTCAACCTGGCTGTGGAAGGCCTGGTAAGCAAAGGGGCGGAAGCATTGGTCTTGCCCATCGACACCATTACTTCACGCGGCCTGCCCAATGTGACGTCGATAGCCAGCGAGTATGGCATCCCGGTGTATTATCCCAGCCTGGGTGCGGTAAGCAGCGGCGCGCTGATTAGCGTCGGCTACTATCGACAAATGGACCAGGGGCTGAATATCGCGCGCATCCTGATCGCCTGGTTGAACGGCTCATTGGATATTGCCGGCACAGCCATTGACTCGGTCTCCGGCGATGCCATCGGCTTGAACCTGGATGTTGCTGATGTGCTGGGGGTGGAAATCATGCAGGAGCTAATCGACGCGGCCGATGTCGTCATATCTGACGGGCAGGTTTCATTATCGCCACGCCTGCAAAACCTTGGAAAGGAACTGAGCGATTATCTCGCGGCAGAAAACCGGGCTGACATCGATCAGCAATACCTGGATTCTCTGCGCTGCACGCCCGAGCTGATCGCCGAGCAGCAGGCTGCGCTGGACGCAGCAGAATAAGCTTCTCATTCCAGCGTAGTGTCAGGATTCTCCCAGTGGAGCGGCTTCTCTATCGTAGTCACCCTCAGCTAGTTTCCGCCACGATTGAATGGTGCAAATGGGTCGCTCCCATTTGTGTGCTAGTCTAGTGCCAGGCAGCGTCACTCTGGCTGCGCCGATCAACGCGATCAACTTACGAAAGCGAGAAAACCCATGTACACAAGAATACGACTAGGACTTTTGCTGCTGTTGCTTTCTCTCACGGCATCGGCCCTGGCGCAAGATGACACGAAGCCCACCATCGCCTTCCTGCGCTATGCTGGCACCGCCCCGGTCGCTGAGGCCACAGACGGAATCTTGGATTCGCTCGAGGCATATGGCTATCTATCAACAGCAGAACGCGCCGCGATTACCGAGTCATTTGATCTGCGGGGCGAGAATGTCAATCTAATCTATCGAGACGCCGGCTTCGACCTGCCGTCGGTGAATCTCATGGTCGAGGAAGTAATCGACAAAGGGGCGGACGCGCTGGTGACCATTACAACGCAAGTCGCGCAGATCGCCGTCAATGCCACTCGCGACATGGAAGACCCGCCCGCGATTCTCTTCAGCCTGGTGACGACGCCATTCACGGCCGGCATTGCCGAGGCAACTTGCATCAAGCCGGCGCATGTCGCAGGCACGCAGCCGCTGATGTCCTTTGCGGATTATGTGCCACTGGTGCTGGTGCAAGATCCAGATATCCAGACGATAGGCACGATCGTATCGCCGGACCAACCGACAAGCGTCATTGGCGCACAATTGATTCAAGAAATTGGCGAATCGCTGGGGCTGACGGTCGAGGTCGCATCGGCGATTTCCTTGGCGGATCTTACCATCGCCACCGAGAGCCTGTTGAGCAAGGGCGTCGAGGCGATTGTCCTTTCGGTCACGCCGCTGACGCTGCAGGGTACGCCCGTCTTGGTGCAGTTGACGGCGGAATACGGCATTCCGCTGTACGCGCCGATCATCCAGCAGGTGTATCGAGGCGTGACGGTGGGCGCGGGATTCCATAGCTTTTATCAAGAAGGCGTAATCGCGGCTACAATCCTGCACGCTCACCTAAGCGGCGCAGTCGATATCGCCAACATCGCCATCAATCAATCACGCAGCTTTGGCGTGGCGCTGAACTTGGATACCGCCGCCGCACAAGGAGTCGAGATCTCTGACGATTTGCTGGCCAGGGCAAACTTCGTACTCGAGGCTGGCGAGCGATCCGAAGGCATGGCATCCGATGTCGCGGAAACCAGAATGGCTATGCAAGACATGTCGCTGGACGAGCGCCAAGCGGCTGACCTAGAATTTCTCGCCGGCCTCGAGTGCACGCCCGAGATGATCGCCGAGCAGCAAGCTGCGCTGGACGCCGCGGAGCAGTAGCCGAGCATCGCCCGCTGTACAAAACCAGTATGGGAGGGTGGTCGCTAGCAATCGACCGCCTTTCTTTTCCCCCGAGCCTATTTTGCGGTTTCGGCTATACTCTATTGCCTATGCAACAGGAGACTCGCATGAAACCGATCACCATCCAGTCCATCGACTTGCACACGGTGCTGCTGCCCTACCTCGCGCCTTTTGAAACCAGCTTCGGCGCGGAGACCGACAAAGTCGCTCTGCTGGTCGAGCTGACGACTGACATGGGCGTGGTCGGCTGGGGCGAGTGCTCAATTGAGCTGTGGCCCGGCTATGGACACGAAACGGCGCTGATGGCGCAACATATCCTGGGCGACTTCCTGGTGCCGGCGTCGCTGGGCGCGACCATCCACGATCCGCGCGATATGCCGGCGCTGCTGCGGCGTTTTCGTGGCAATCAGCACACCCAGGCGGGCTTGGAAGCGGCGGTCTGGGATGCCTTCGCCAAGACCAACGACATGCGCTTGACCGACATTTTCGCTCACTATGCGCCGCCCGGACATGATTCAGAAGGCAAGGCGCTGGTCGGCGTCAGCATCGGCATTCAGCCATCTCTCGCAGCGACCCTGGCGGTGGTGCAGCGGCGGCTGGACGAGGGCTATGGGCGCATCAAGCTCAAAATCAAGCGCGGCTGGGATATTGAAGTGGCGCGGGCAGTGCGGGCGGCGCACCCGGATATCTTGCTGATGCTGGATGCCAACAGCGATTATCGCCCTGAAGATGTCGACCGCCTGGCGCAACTGGACGAATTTGACCTGCTGATGATCGAACAGCCGCTTGCGCACGATGACATTTATGAGCATGGTCGCTTGCAGCCGCGCTTGCAGACGCGCGTGTGCCTGGACGAAAGCGTGAAGACGGCTGGGGATCTGCGGCTGGCGCTGCAAGTGGGCGCGCTGGGCGTGCTGAATCTGAAGCCGGCGCGCGTGGGCGGTTTCAGCGAAAGCCTGGAGATTTATGGCATCTGCGCCGA
>DAOUJB010000522.1:0-9164 GCA_034423155.1 Anaerolineae bacterium
GGTGGCTAGAGCCGCGGGGGTACACCCGGTATCATCCCGAACCCGGCAGTTAAGCCCGCGAGCGCAGATGGTACTGCATTGGAGACGATGTGGGAGAGTATGCCGCCGCCAACACTCTGTGCCCTTGCTGCGCCGCTTTTCTTTTCTTGATCTCATATTGCCCGCAGAGCCGCCCGCGAGTTGCTCGCATTGCACTGCCCAAACCGACCGCGCCGCCCGAAAAATCAGCGCAGCGCAAAAGAGAGGCGCACATGTCCACCCCCAAGAAGCCCGACAAGTCAACCGGCCACACATGGATCGCCGTCTACATCACCCACAACCTGCCCGAAGCGCATATCGTCCTGGGCAGATTGCGCGCCCATGACATCCCCGCCATGCTGCACCAGGAAGCCGGCGCAACCGCCCTGGGCATCACCTATGGCAACCTCGGCGAAATCAAAATCCTGGTTTCGCCCGCCGCCTATGACCAGGCTGCCGCCCTGCTTCATGACGAAAGCGCCCCCAGCCTCGAAGCCAACACCGATCCCGTGCAGCTGATTTGGCGAGACGATGCCGATGAAGAATGACTCGATCACGCGCGTACCGGGCATTCGCGTCGGGCACTTCACAGACGCGGCAGCTGTCACTGGCTGCACAGTCTTGCTGTGTCCGCCAAAGACGGTTGGCGCTGTGGATGTGCGTGGCGGCGCGCCCGGCACCCGCGAAACCGACCTGCTGGCCGCCCACAACCTGGTCGAAGAAGTAACCGCCATCGTGCTATCGGGTGGCAGCGCATTTGGCTTGGCAGCGGCGGATGGCGTCATGCGCTGGCATGTCGAGCGCGGCATCGGCTATCAATCGCGCAGTGGGGTGATCGTGCCCATCGTGCCAGCCGCCATTCTCTTCGACTTGACCATCGGCGAGTCGGGCGCATATCCCGGGGCGGATGCCGGCTACCAGGCATGCAGCAACGCAACTGCCGATCCGGTTGTTATGGGCAGCGTCGGGGCGGGCACGGGCGCGCGCATCGCGGCCTTCCTGGGCAACCAACGCGCCAGCAAAGGCGGCATCGGCTCGGCTGCGCGTGAGCTGCCGGGCGGTCTGATTGTGGCGGCGCTGATGGCGGTCAATGCGGTCGGCAATGTCATCGGCGAAGATGGCAAGATCCTGGCTGGTTTGCGCGCAGCGGATGACGGCAGCTTCGTCTCGGCGCTGAAGGCCATGACCGCGCTGGTATCAAGAGAACCACCCGAGCGCGAGAACACGGTCATCGGCGTGGTTGCCACCAATGGCGCGCTGAACAAGTCGCAGTTGCACAAAGTGGCGCAAATGGCTCACGACGGCATCGCCCGCGCGGTGAACCCGGCGCACACGCTCTATGATGGCGACACGATCTTCGCGCTGGCCACCGGCGCCGTTCCTGCGGATACCACACTGGTCGGCGCGCATGCAGCGGAGATGGTCGCCGAAGCCATCCGCCGCGCCGTATTGCAGGCCAAGTCGCTGGCGGACGTGTGCGCTGTCCGCGATCGTCAGACTTAACAGACGCGGCATATCCTTTAACACAGGTTTAGTACAATAGCTGTATGATCTGCCTTTTATACGAGCAACCAGGAAGCTGCTGTGGCGAAGAAAATTCTGCTGGTCGAAGATGAAGAACGGTTGGTCGCCAACCTCGCCGACAAATTGCGCGCCGAGGGCTATGAAGTTACGACCGCGCTGGATGGCGAGACCGGCTGGTCATTGGCGCGCGGCGACAGCTATGACTTAATCGTGCTTGATATCATGCTGCCGGGCTTGGATGGGCTGAGCCTTTGCCGCATGATCCGCAATGACAGCAAAGCCTCGGAAGTGCCCATCATCATGCTGACGGCGCGCGGCACAGAGGTCGACAAGATAGTCGGCTTGGAAAGCGGCGCGGACGACTACATCGTCAAACCATTTGGCTTGGGCGAATTCTTGGCGCGAGTCCGCGTGCAGATGCGGCGTCCGCCCACCAACCGCAGCTTGACACAAAAGGAGCTGTCTTCAGGCGACTTGCGGTTGGATATCACCGGTCGGCGCTTTTTTCGGGCAGATGCCGAAGTCAAACTGAGCAACAAAGAATTCGATTTGCTAACGGTCTTCATGCGCAACCCCAATGCCGTGCTCTCTCGCGACTTGATTTTGACCAAGGTTTGGGGCCATGATTATTTCCCGATGGACAAGCGCACTGTCGATGTGCACATCCGCTGGCTGCGCGAGAAAATCGAAGTTGACCCATCTGCTCCCACACGCATCACGACTGTGCGCGGCGTCGGCTATCGGTTCGAGGGTTAGGCATGGAAGCCGCTGCGCTGATTTTGTTTGCCGTCTCACTCGGCCTGGCAGCTTTCGCCCGCCGAGGACAGCGCAAACTCGTGGCGCTCGAATCCAGCGTTGCCAGCCGCGATGAGGCGATCCGACACTTGCGCGACCAGTTGCGGGCCACCAGAAACGCGCATGCAGAGACCGCAGCCCTGTCTTCGGCAATCGCCAATGTCAGCTTCGACTCGGTGATGGTGCTGGACGAAGATCTGAAGTTGGTCATCTGCAAAGAACCAGCTATCAATTTCTGCAAAGCAAATGAATGCCTCGGCGAATCATTGCCAGACTTAATTGATTCACCAGAACTGCTGGAATTGGTCGAGCTGAGCCTGCGCGAAGATGAAGGCGTGGAAGAGCATTTTGTCGTTGACCAACAGCATTACCGCGCTCGCACACGCGTCTTGCACAGCGACGAAAAGCGCTTTGTCAGCTTAGCGATCCAAGACATCAGCGAGCTGGTCAGCCTGAATCGGTCGCGGCGCGATCTGGTGGCGAATATCTCGCACGAGCTGCGCACGCCGATTACGCGCATCCGCCTGATTATCGACAGCTTGTTCCTGGATGCCGACAAACCCAAGCGCAAAGCCAGCATCCAGTCTTTGAAAGAAATCGCCATGGAAACTGACGCGCTGCTGTGGCTGGCGCAGGAATTGCTGGATCTGTCCATGATCGAATCGGGGCAGAAAATCTTGCGTATGGTGCCCATGCCGCTCAAGCAGATCATCGATGAAGCCAGCGAACGATTTGAAGCACAAGCCGAGATGAAAGACTTGACCATCGTAAGCCATGTGCCCGCCAAGCTGGGCGCGCTTTGTGACGCCGACCAGTTGAAGCGCGCGCTGGGCAACTTGATTCATAACGCCATCAAATGGTCGCCAGCCCACGATGCGATCACCATCACCGCAGCCGAACAGGCGGACGAGATCATCGTATCGGTCTTTGACAATGGACCGGGTGTCCGCGATGATTTGCGCGAGCGCATCTTCGAGCGCTTTTATCAAGGCGATGCCTCGCGGTCGGGCGATGAAGGCACTGGTCTGGGCTTGGCGATCTGCAAGCATATTGTCGAAGCGCACGGCGGACGCATCTGGGCGGAAGGCCACAGCCAGGGGCGCGGCGGTCGCTTCAGCCTTACGCTGCTGAAAGCCGATGTCGAGCAGCTGCCGCATGCCGACTACGACAGCGCAGGATGGGAGAAAAACTCATCACAGAATCCACAGAAGCATCTCCAATAAAATAGTGCAACAACAAGAAGGAACGTCGTAGGGGCGACTCTTAAGTAGCCCACAGGTACAACTGCGGACTTGTGGGCGTTACAAGTTTCGCCCCTGCGGCATTCGAATCTGAGCGGCACCTCGGTGGTAAAAAATTGACGCGATTTCCCTGACCCACAGGCGCTGCCCTATATTGAATCGACGGCGGTTCATGCTACACTGTCGCAGCTTCATCGTTACGATTCATCGGGGCGGGGTGGACGCGAATCATGCAGCCGCAGCGGAATCTCGGGGTGCCCCCGGCGCGCCCCAGGCGAAATTGGTCGAGCGTGTTGGCGCCCCTGGGCACGATCTCGCTCTTGATCGCGCTCTGGCAGTTGGTTGCGAGCCTGGAGTTGATATCGCCCATATTGCTGCCGCCGCCAGCCGCAGTCGCAAGCGCCCTGTCCAGCGCATTGGCAGATGGCAGCCTGCTCAAACATGCGGCAACCACGCTCGAAGAAATGCTGGTCGGCTTGTGTATCGGTGTGGCTTTTGGGCTGGCGCTGGGATATGTCATCGCCAAAGCGCCGCTGCTTGAGAGCCTGCTGTCGCCGCTCATCGTGGCTTTTCAATCGACGCCCATCGTGGCTTATGCGCCGTTGTTGGTGATCTGGTTCGGCACGGGCGTAACCGGCAAGATCATCACGACCGCCATCATCGTCTTTTTCCCGACGCTGGTGAACACGATCGCTGGCATGCGCGGCCTGGAGTCCAGCCTGTGCGACTTGTTTCGCTCGTTGCGCGCCAGCCGCTGGCAATCTTTTCGACACTTGGAGTTGCCGGCTGCGCTGCCGGTCATCCTGGCTGGCTTAAAGACCAGCTCGACCTTGGCGGTGATCGGCGCTGTGGTGGGCGAATTTGTCAGCGCGCGTTATGGCTTGGGGGCACTGGTGATTGCCGCGCGCAGCCGTTATGATACGCCACTGGTCATCGTCAGCGCCCTGACCATGACAACGCTCGCTCTCGCGCTCTACAGCCTGGTTGCCTACATCGAGTGGCGCGTCTTGGCTTGGCGCAGGCGTTCCGCGACTTGACACTAGCCTCGCAGGAGATAAACGATCCCATGTTCAAGCTACTTGCCATCGTCATCATCGGCTTGCTGCTGGTTGCAAGCGCCGCCGTCGCGCAAGACCAGTCGCTCGACGAGCGCATCTTGCTGACATTCGTGCCCAATGTGCAGTTCGCGCCCTTTTATGTGGGCATTGAGGCGGGCTACTTTGCAGAGGCCGGCTTCACTGTTTCGCTGGAACACTTGCAAGAGCCAGAAGTGCTTGATCTGGTGGCTGTCGGACAGGCGAATTATGGCGTCGTCAGCGGCGAGCAAGTCATCCTGGCGCGTTCGCAGGCTCGTGATGTTGTGTATGTTTTCGAGTGGTTTCAGCGATTTCCGGTCGGGCTGGTTTACGACAGCGCGCTCGATTTGTCCGATCTGGGCGATCTGCGCGACAAAATAGTCGGCATCCCGGGCCGCTTCGGCGCAAGTTACAGCGGTTTGACCGCCCTGCTGCAAAATGCAAACTTGACGGAAGCCGATATTGAAGTCAGCGAGATCGGCTTTAATGCGCCCGAGGTATTCTGCCTGGGCTTGGTGGATGCCGCTGTGGTCTATATAAACAACGAGCCTCTGCAAATCCAACAGCTTGCCGATGCTGGCGATTGCGGCGATTTGCAGGCGGTCGCGGTAACTTCAGTCGCTTCGCAAGTCGATCTGGTTTCCAATGGTTTGATCGTCAGCCGCGCGCTTTTGGATGACGATCCTGCCGCTGTGCAGCGCATGGTCAGCGCTTTTGCCAATGCGCTGCGAGCCACAATCGACAATCCGGCCGCCGCCTATATCGCCAGCCTCGCCCATGTGGAATCGCTGCCGCGCGAGGCTTCGTTGCTGGAGGCGTTGCAATCGGCTGCCGAGGCACAAAGCGACTTTCTGCGTGAACTGCCCAGCCGCGCCGAAGTGGCCGCCAGCCGCGCCGACCTGGCGAAGCTGCTACAGAGCCGCTTCGATGCCCAAAGCCTGGCGCAGTTCACGATTCTGCTGAACACGATAGAGCTTTGGGACGCCGATCAATTGGGCAGCAGCGATCTGGCTTCGTGGCAGGCGATGCACGACACCTTGCAGCGGATGGGCTTCCTGGGCGAATCGCCGGTTGAGCTTGGCGACGCCTTCAGCAACCAGTTCATCTTGGCTGTTGAGTGACCATAAGCCTGCACGCTCTGCAACACAGCTATTCCGCTGTCGACAGCGCGCCGCTGCCCGCACTGGGTCCAATTTCGCTGGAGATCGCCGCGGACGAATTCGTCTGTCTGGTGGGACCGAGCGGCTGTGGTAAGAGCACGCTGGTGCGCATCGTGGCGGGTTTGCTCGCGCCCAGCGCTGGCCAGGCAACTTACCTGGGCGCGCCGATCACCGCGCCGCTGGATGATATCGCCATTATGTTCCAGGCTGCCAATTTGCTGCCCTGGCGCACTGTGCTGGACAATATCGCCCTGCCGCTGGAACTGGCTGGTATGCCGCGCCTACAGCGCCACCAGGTCGTCCGCGACTTGCTGCCACAATTGGGCTTGCAGCAATTCGAGCAGGCGTATCCTGCCGAGCTTTCTGGCGGGATGGCGCAGCGTGCCGCGCTGGGCAGGGTTATCGTGCAAGCGCCACATGTCTGGCTGCTGGACGAACCATTTGGCGCGCTCGATGCCCTAACGCGCGAGAAACTCAGCCTGGAATTGTTGCGCCTGCGCGCCCAATCGCGACAGACGATTCTGATGGTCACGCACGACATCAATGAGGCGGTCTTGCTGGCGGATCGCGTGGTCGTGCTGTCGGCGAGACCCGGCCAGCTTGTCGCCGACATTGCCATCGATCTGCCGCGGCCGCGCGGGCCCGATATGCTCTATCACAGCGACTTCCTGCGCCTGGCGAAGCGAGTCCGTGCAGCAATCGAATTGCCAGCGCAATGACAGCCAAGGCGAGCCAAGAGCACCCTTTGTGCCAGCTTGTCTTTGTGGTCAAATCGTCGCGCATTATCCATTCTGACAGCCACCTGTAGCGCCAAAGGACGAATCTATGACATTCCGCGCGGAAGATATCCGCCCGCTTTTTCCAGCTTTGAGCCGCCGCGCCGATGACGGCACCCTGCCCATCTTTCTGGACAATCCGGCCGGCACGCAAGTCCCGCAAACGGTGATTGAAGCCGTGAGCAGCTATTATCGGACGATGAACGCCAATTCGGGCGGCAGCTTCGCGACCAGCCAGCGCAATGATGCCATGGTCGCCGAGACACGCCGCGCCATGGCCGACTTTCTCAATGCGCCCAGCCCCGCCGAAATCGTCATCGGTCCCAACATGACCACCCTGTGCTTTGCTCTCAGCCGCGCCATCGCCCAAACATGTTCGCCTGGCGATGAAATCGTGCTGACGCGCATGGACCACGATGCCAATGTCGCGCCCTGGACGCTGATCGCCCGCGACCGCGGCTTGCAGGTGAAATGGGTGGATATCCAGACGCACGACTGCACGCTGGATATGGCTTCGCTGGAAGCGGCGCTTTCTGAAAAAACGCGATTGGTCGCCACCGTGCACGCATCCAACGCCGTGGGCACGATCAATCCAGTCGACCAGATCGCCGATATGGCGCATGCGGTTGGTGCCTGGCATGTGGTCGATGCCGTGCAAAGCGCGCCCCATGTGCCGATTGATGTGGCTGCGCTGGGCTGCGACTTTCTGCTTTGCTCGTCCTACAAATTCTATGGACCGCACCTGGGCATTTTGTGGGGGCGCGAAGAATTGCTAAATGATCTGCCCGTCTACAAAGTGCGTCCCGCCAAAGATGTCGCGCCCTGGCGATGGGAAGTTGGCACGCCCAGCTATGAAACCTGGCATGGGCTGCTGGCTTGCCTCGAGCATTGGGCGATGCTGGGCAGGCAATACGGCGGGGGCGACCTGGCAGCGAGCGATAGTCGCGCGGCGCAGATGAAACGCGGCATGCTGGCTGTGCAAGCTTATGAACGCGAATTGGCGGCTGCGTTAGTCGATGGCCTGGGCGCTATAAACGGCGTCAGCATCGCCGGCATCACCGATAGCGCGCGCTTTGACTGGCGCGTGCCCACCGTAGCGATGGTCAAAGAGGGCGCGACTCCCGACGAAATCGCCGAATTCATGGCAAGGCACCATGTCTATGTTTGGAGCGGCGACTATTATGCGCGGGAGATCATGCAGCGGCTGGGACGACCGCAAGGCATGGTGCGCATCGGCATCGGGCAATACAACACGCGCGAGGAAATCGCCAGACTGCTGGAACTTCTGGAAGCGGTTTAGTCTGCTTCTAGCTTTCGAGCGCGTTCAACTGCTTCATCAGACGGCTCTTGCGGCGGGCAGCATTGCGCTTGTGCACGACGCCGCGGCTGGCCAACTTGTCCAGGTCGCGCATGGCTGCGTGGGTGGCTTCGCGAGCTTGCTGCAGGTCGCCACTATCAATGGCGGCGCGTGCCCGCTTGACCAGGGTGCGCGTGCGGTTGCGAAAACTGCGATTGTGCAGACGCCGCTTTTCGTTTTGGCGGATTCGCTTTATAGCGGATTTGTGATTTGCCATATCTTCTGCTGTGGGGAGGCGCTGCTTCCCCGCGCTCCTTTCAATCGATATCAGGTGGGTCGCGAAGCGGCGACCAATCAAGGCGCTAGCCTAGCACAGCCTGCGCCCGCTGTCTATAGCGCATCGGCGACAAGACAGGGCTAGCGCATCAAAGATTTTTACCACCGAGTACACAGAGTAAAAGAGGAGTAAACCGAGTGGTTGATAACAGCCATGCGCATAAAGGCTGCGCTTTGTGCAATTGCGGCGCTGATAGCTGACCTTACGATGGAACAAGATTCCGTGACAACTCTATTTCGGTTTGCAGCCAGCATCATCACAGCGCTGAACCACTGCTTCCCTCTCGGTGTACTCAAAAAACCTCGGTGGACTCGGTGGTTAAGTTTTCGCGGCTAGTACCTTGTGCAGTGATCCATTTTGATGCCTTTGCCCAGGGCGAAATGATGACGGGCTGCCCCTACATTTTCACACGGCGCTTTGCCATAATGCGCGGCAGTTGACCAGGCAGCCAACGGGCGAGGCGCGACTAGCATGAGACAAACGAATTGGGCGACAGCAAAGACCAAGTGGCTGACGATCTGCATTTGCATGGCGCTCTTCATGGCATTGGCTGGATGCGGCAGCTTTGAGCAGCCTGTCATGCAGCTGCCCACCAACACGCCGCAGGTCGAAATTGCCAGCGACTCCGCCACACAGGCAGCAACAATGCCGCCCACTGCAACCGCAACGCCCCTGCCGCCGACTGCCACGCCGACTCCCTTGCCGCCGACCGCCACACCCGAGCCGACAGCAATTCCTGAACCGACCAGCCCGCCACAATCGCCTATCGACAGGCTGGTCGCCGTGCGCAACGCGGAGAATGGCGCCGCTCTCTTCAACACCTTCCAAGATGCCGCCAATTACTCCTGCGCCAACTGCCACAGCCCCGACAGCGAAAAGAAACTCATCGGTCCCGGCTTGCTGAATATCAAAGACCGCGCCGCCCAGCGAGCGCCCGAGC
>DAOUJB010000523.1:0-4255 GCA_034423155.1 Anaerolineae bacterium
ACCAGCATCGACAGCTTGATTTCGGGATCGTCTTCGGCCGCCATCAGGTCTTGGAAGACCAGCATCTCGGCGAAGGTGGAAGCCATCTCGGCGGTTGTGAGGGGCGTATACAAGGCGAAAAGCCCCTTCTCTTCGCCCGATAGGTACATGTGGATGCCATGCCCCAACTCGTGCGCCAGCGTCGTCACATCGCGCGCATCGCCCAGATAATTCAGGAATACAAACGGATTGGCGGAAGCAACAGTCGGCGCGGCGAATGCGCCACCGCGTTTGTTGGGCAGCACCGGCGCGTGGATCCAACCGCCAGCAAAGAAGCGCTGCGCCACCTCTTGCATGCGCGTGTCGAAATTGCCAAAGGCAGCCAGCACAATATCGCGCGCTTCGTCCCAGGCATAGAAAGCCTCGTTTTCTTTCAAATTCAGCGGCGCATACCGGTCGTAGTCGAAGAGCTCTTCATAACCCAGCAGAGCGCGTTTCAGATGATAGTGTTGGGCGACCAGGTCATAGTTCCCCGTGACCGTCTGCACCAGCGCCTCGACCACTTCGTCGCTGGCTTTGTTGCTCAGGTTGCGGGCCGAAACCCAGCTGGCATAGCCGCGGCGGCGGTCGCTGTTGGCTTTGTCCAGCGCAAGCGTATTGAAGATGAAAGTAAGCTCCATCTGCTTTTCGTGCAATTTGTCGGTGAGCTTTCGCCAAGCCATTTCGCGGGTGTCGCGGTCGGCATCGCGCAGTTTGTTGAGCACAAAAGTCATGTTGACCTGCTCGCCCAGCCAGTCGAAGCGAAAGGCGCTGGTCAACTGCGTGAAGAAGCGAGTCCAGGCGCTGCTGCCGGTGACGCTCTTTTCTATGCTGATCTGCTCTTCGGCTTCGCTGAGGTTGTGGGGACGATAGCGGCGCTCGGCTTCCAGATAATAGCGATAGTCGGCGATGGCACGGTCGTCCAGGATGGCGTTGGCTTGTTCGTCTTCCAGCGCATTCCATTCCAGCTCGAAGAAAACCAGTTGTTGGCTGAGGCGAGACTCCAACTCTTCGACGCGCGCCACCGCCGCCTGGTATTCGGGTTGCGCTGTATCGGTCGAAAAGTTCAGAAAAGCAAAAGCGCCCAGCCGCCCGCGCAGATCATAGATGGCTTCCAGCTGCTGGTAGGCTTTCGCAAAGTCGCTGGCTGTCATCTTCGCCAGGTTGCCGCGCCAGCTGGATTGGAAAGATGCCGCCAGCTCATCCAGCCGTTCGATATCGGCTTCCAGACGCGGATCAGCAAAGCTGTCGTAGAAAACGGACAGATCCCAGATTACATTTTCGGCGCCGGTGGGGCGTTCTTGCGGGGCAGCGGACATCCTAATCTCTTTCGCTCGCGTGGGCTGATCGTAGCGGCTATGCTAGCAGACCCACGAGCGAATCGACAGGGGAAAGCCTAACCCCCCTCGGTCCCCCCGACGAGTCAGGGGGAAGCTATGCACACGGAATCAGTTGTAATCGATAGTTGTAGACGGGAGGCGATGAGCTCGTTTACACGACGGCTTCGGCGCTGCGGCTGTGCACAAAATTGGCGGCATCGCCGACACGCTCACGATGCTCAGCCAGCCGCGCAGCGCGCAATCGCCGCGCATAAGCGCCCGCCACATAACCATGCACGGGCACATACAAAAATGCGCCCAGCAGGAAGACCGGCAGCAGCGCCAGCAGCAGCGCAGTGGCGATCAGCACCGAACCCAGCCAGCCCAGCGCCAGCGGGACATGGCCTTGCAGCGTACGCAGCTCTTGATCGAACCGGTAGAAGCGCTCGGATTCCCAAGTTTCTGCGTAACGAACCAGCCCCAACGTCCACAAAGACCAGGCAGCCAGGCTATACAGCAATAGCGCGAACGGGGCGATCGCGTCGATGCCGGCCATCAAGCCCAGCCCAAGCGAGTCGCGCACGACAGCCAGCAGCGCGGCCGCCAGCAGCAGCGGCAAGTGATAGACGATGAGCGCCAGCAAGACAGGAATGCCCTTGCGAATGTCTTCGCCAATGTGATCCCACTCCGGCAGCGGACGCTCCTTGCCCGCGCTGATGTTGTGGATGATTTCTGCCAGGTAACCCAGCAATACGCACAAACTGACCAGCCCAATGATGGGGAAAGGCAGCAGCAGCACAAAAACAGCCATTTCGGTCAATTTGCTGCGCCAGTGACTGTCGCTGAATGTATAAGTGAAGGCGCGTACAACGGTCATGGCTGTACCTCCTTTGTTATGACATTTCATTTTTACTTAAAGCTAGCTTAACACAATTTAATCAGAATGCAACAATTTGCCGGGAAATGGGGGGGGGGACATTGGTCGGATTCGCGCTGGTTATACGGGTCGGAGCGCTGGGGTACAATCGCGGCATGCCCAGGCACAGCAGCGCACAACCATGATTTATCCGCTCTTGGGGCGCATCTTGCCTGCCGACGCCTCTCCTGCGCAGGCGCGGCGCATTGTCATCTTGCGTCCCTGCTGCATCGGCGATGTGGTGATGGCCACTGCCGCGCTGACTGCCCTGCGCGAGAGCTTCCCGTCCGCGCATATCAGCTTTGCGACGGGCTCTTGGTCGGCGCGCGCTATTGCCGGTCATCCCGCCCTGGACGATATTCTCGATGTCGGCGCAGACATGCCCACCCGCGGGCACGGCAGCTTTTGGCGGCTGGTGAGGCGGCTGCGAGCTGGGCGATTCGACCTGGCTGTGTCGCTGGTTCGCTCGCCCGTGATGAGCCTGGCGGTTTGGCTGTCGGGCATTCCGCTGCGAGCGGGAATAGACAGCGGCGGACGCGGCTTCGGTTACAACTTGCGCGTGGCGGTCGATTCATCCGCGCCGGAGCACGAAGCCGAAATCTATCTGCGCGTGGCCGGGGCGGCGGCCGGGCGCAGTGTAAGCGCTTTTGCCAACCTGCCCCACGATGAAGCTGCGCTGGCGACTGTGCGGGCGCGTCTGCGGGCGGCTGGAGTCGGCAAATCGTACATCGTCGCCCACCCCGGCGGCGGCAGCAATCCCGGCGCGCAGCTGACAGCCAAACAATATCCGCCGGCGCAGCTGGCCGAGCTGCTCGATACGCTCGTCACAGAGACCGGAAGCGAGCTGATCCTGCTGGGCGGTCCGGGCGATGCCGAGTTGGTCGCGGCAGTCGGACGGCATGTTCAAGCGCCGGCGCAGCAATGGGCGGGGGCGCTCAGCTTCGCGGAAATCGGCGCGCTGGCGGCGGCGGCTCGGCTGTACATCGGCAATGACAGCGGCTTGACCCACCTGGCGGCGGCGAGCGGCGCAAAAACCATCATGCTGATGAGCATCACCGATCCGCGGCGCTATGCCCCCTGGACGGCCGACAGCCTGGCGCTGCACAAGCCGGAATCGCCAGCGAGCGCGGCGCGGGAAATCCTGGCCTGGCTGCAACCCTGACGGCGACTCGTGCTACAATCGCCGCATTCTCAGCCACGAAGGGACAGCACCTATGAGCTATCAGCACATCCTGGTCGATACGCCCGCCGCTGGCGTGGGCTGCATCACACTGAACCGGCCCCAAGCGCTCAATGCCTTGAATTCGCCGCTGCTGGACGAAGTCAAACGCGCCATGACTGGCTTTGACGCTGACCCGGCTATCGGCGCGATCGTCCTGACCGGCGGCGACAAAGTCTTCGCGGCCGGCGCAGACATCAAGGAGATGGACGGCAAGACGCAGATCGACATGCTGATGGACGATTCGCTGGTTGACCGCTTCGATTTCAGCGGCGTGCGCAAGCCCATCATCGCGGCGGTAGCGGGTTATGCGCTGGGCGGCGGCTGCGAGCTGGCGATGTGCTGCGACATGATCGTGGCGGCCGATAGCGCCGTGTTTGGGCAGCCCGAGATCAACCTGGGCATCCTGCCCGGCGCTGGCGGCACCCAACGCCTGACGCGCGCGGTGGGCAAGGCGCTGGCGATGGAAATCATGCTCACCGACCGGCGACTGAGCGCGGACGAAGCCTGGGCAGCGGGCCTGGTCAATCGCGTCGCGCCGCAAGCCGACTTCCTGGCGCAGGCCATCGACATCGCCCAAAAGGTGGCGCGGCGTTCGCAAGTGGCGGTGCGCCTGACCAAAGAAGCCATCAACAAAGCGCACGAAAGCTCGCTGGCCGAGGGCTTGGCATTCGAGCGGCGCAACTTCCTCATCGCTTTCGGCAGCGAAGACAAGGTCGAAGGCATGCGCGCCTTCATCGAAAAGCGGCGGGCTGTGTGGCGCAATCGCTGAGCCTGCTCTAC
>DAOUJB010000524.1:0-3471 GCA_034423155.1 Anaerolineae bacterium
TTCATCATCGATCCGTACCAGGTCTATGCAGGGCGAGCAGCCGGCGCCGATGCGATTCTGCTGATTGTGGCGGCGCTGGACGATGCCCAACTGCGAGATTTGCACGCGCTGACGCTAGCGCTGGATATGGCGGCGCTGGTCGAAGTGCACAACGAACGCGAAATGGAACGGGCGCTGCATCTGGGCGCGACGCTGATCGGCATCAACAACCGCGATTTGAAAACATTTCATGTCGACTTGCAGACCACTGAGCGGCTGGCAAAATTGGTCGGCGACGACGCGCTGCTGGTGGCGGAAAGCGGCATTTTCAATGCTAGCCATGTGCGGACGATGGCGGAATCTGGCGCGGCTGCTATCTTGGTCGGCGAGTCGCTGATACGCGCTCCCGACCTGGTTTCCCTGGCGCGAGAATTGAGCAGCGTGGAGCGCCTGTGCCATGACTAAGGTCAAAATTTGTGGCGTCTGCACGCTGGAAAATGCGCTGATGGTGGCAAGAGCCGGCGCAGAACTGATCGGGCTGAACTTTTATGCGCCTTCGCCGCGCAGCCTGGAGCTGGAAACAGCCAGCGATATCGTCCATGGCTTGCGTCTGGCGCTCGGCGCGGATTGTCCGACGCTGGTTGGCGTCTTCGTCAACCAATCCGCCGAGGCAACGCGCGCCATCATGGCTGCGGCGGACCTGGATTTTGCCCAGCTCAGCGGCGACGAACCGCCAGAGACAATTGCTGGGCTGAGCGGCCGGGCATTCAAGGCGATTCGTCCGCGCGCATTGGATGATGCTGCCGAGGCGGTCGCTGAATATGCAGAGAGCTTTCCAGCGGACGATCGCGCGCCAAGCATCCTGGTGGATGCCTACAATCCCCAGCTCTATGGTGGCAGCGGCGAGACGGCCAGCCTGGCTATCGCGGAAGAAATACAGCGAATGGTGCCGCGTCTGATGCTGGCTGGCGGACTGGCGCCGGACAATGTCGCCGAGCGCGTGCGAGCGATGCGACCCTGGGGTGTGGATGTGGCCAGCGGCGTCGAGTCGGGCACGCCCGGCATCAAGGACGAAGGCAAGGTTCGCGCTTTTATCGCGGCGGTTCGGTCGGCGTTATGAGCGAATTATTCGATATTTATGACGAGGCTTTGAACCACATCGGCATCAAGGCGCGCGCAGCCGTACACCGCGATGGCGACTGGCATCAGGTATTTCATTGCTGGGTGGTCGGGCGCGATGCAGAAGGCGAATATGTCATCTTGCAAAAGCGCGGTCCCGCCCAGGATGCCTACCCGGGCAAGGTCGATATCAGCGCGGCCGGACATCTGGTGGCGGGAGAAACCGTGCAAGATGGCTTGCGGGAACTGCACGAAGAACTAGGCTTGCGCGTCAGCTTTGACGAATTGCTCTCGCTGGGCAGGCGGGTCGGCATTGCCCGCGCCGATGGCCTCATCGACCGCCAAATCTGCCATGTCTTTCTGTACGAATGCAATCAGCCGCTGCAGACCTATACATTTGCCGCCGACGAAATCGACGGCTTGCTGAAGTTGCGGCTGACGGATGGCTTGCGTCTTTTGGCTGGCGAGATCGATTGCGTGACGGCGGAGGCGCTGGGGTTGGGCGCGGACGAAATCACTTTGACGCGCGCCGATTTTATCGAGAGCATTGATAACTATGTCTTCAAAGCGTTGAGCTTGGCGCAGCGCTATTTTCACGGCGAGACACTGCTGCATATCTAGTAAACGAGGGCAAGACATGACCGAAGCGTACATCCGCACCGACATCAGCGACCTGCCCGATGCGCGCGGCTATTTTGGCGAGTTTGGCGGGCGCTTCGTGCCAGAGACCATCATGCCGGCGCTGGATGAGCTCGAAGCTGCTTATGCCGCCGCCATGGCCGACCCGGAGTTCCATGCCGAGCTGCGTCATTTGCAGCGCACCTACACGGGACGTCCCACGCCTGTCAGCCATGCAAGGCGATTGAGCGAGGCGCTGGGTGGCGCACAGATTTACCTGAAGCGCGAAGACCTGGCGCACACAGGCGCGCACAAGATCAACAACTCGCTGGGGCAGGGCTTGCTGGCCAAGCGCATGGGCAAGCGTCGCATCATCGCCGAGACGGGCGCCGGGCAGCATGGCGTTGGCACAGCCACGGCGATGGCGCTGCTGGGCTTGACCTGCCATGTGTATATGGGCACGGTCGATATCAAACGGCAGCAGCCCAATGTCTTCCGCATGCATCTGCTGGGCGCGCAGGTCATCCCGGTCGAAAGTGGCAGCCGCACACTCAAAGATGCCATCAACGAAGCCATGCGCGACTGGGTCACCAATGTGCGCACGACCTTTTACCTGCTGGGTTCGGCGTTGGGACCGCATCCCTACCCGATGATGGTGCGCGACTTCCAGAGCGTCATCGGCAACGAAGCGCGCGAGCAAATCCAGCAACTGACCGGGCAGCTCCCCGATGTCTGCGTGGCTTGCGTGGGCGGCGGCAGCAACGCCATTGGCCTGTTTCACGCTTTCCGGCACGATGCAGGCACAGAGCTTATTGGCGTGGAGGCGGGCGGTCGTGGCATCGCCAGCCAAGAGCATGCGGCGCGCTTCGCCGACCTGGAAATCAGCCGTCCGGGCATTTTGCATGGCACGCGCTCGTATGTCATGCAAAATGCCGACGGCCAGATTATGGAAACGCATAGCATCTCGGCTGGCCTGGATTATCCCTCGGTCGGACCAGAACACGCCCACCTGCGCCAACTGGAACGCGCTTATTATACGCTGGCAACCGATGACGAAGCGCTGGAGGCATTCCAGATGCTCAGCAAGCTCGAGGGCATCATCCCGGCGCTGGAAAGCGCGCATGCGGTCGCCGAAGCCATCAAACGCGCGCCGACCATGCCCCGCGATTCGGTGCTGCTGGTCAACCTGAGCGGGCGCGGCGACAAAGACCTCGATACCGTCATCGGGTTGTTACCCCCCGCGGTCCCTCCGACGAATCAGGGGAAGGGATGACATGACTACGACACGCAGATTGCAAGGCAGGGCCGCCCTAAATGCCATGTTTGCGCGGGCGCAGGCGCAAGGTCGCGCGGCGTTCTTGCCCTACTTTCCAGTCGGATACCCGACGCGTGCCGAATCGCTGGCTGCTATTGCGGCCATGGCGGCGGCTGGCGCGGACGGATTCGAAATCGGCATTCCTTTCAGCGATCCTATCGCCGATGGGCCGACCATCCAGGCGGCCACGCAGATCGCCCTGGAAAATGGCACGACCGTGCGCGATTGTCTGGACGCGGTGCGGGCATTGCGCGAACAGGGCATCGACCAGCCCATGCTGCTGATGGGTTATGCCAATCCACTGCTCGCCTATGGCACGGATCGCTTCGTGCGCGATGCCTGCGCGGCTGGGGCGGATGGTTTGATCGTGCCCGACCTGCCGCCAGAAGAAGCCCACTACTTCGCCGACAGCTGCGCGCGAGAAGGGCTGGCGCTGGTAT